>NZ_JBSFJC010000145.1:0-18804 GCF_053597855.1 Kitasatospora sp. NPDC001225 | reverse complement strand
GCGGGCAGCTCGGCGCGCAGCCGCTCGACGGCCTGCTTTGCGGGGGGAGGGGCGGGTGGGTGGGGGTGGGGGAGGTGGTCTTGGTGCGGGTGGGTGGGGGTGGGGGAGGTGGCCCTGGTGCGGGAGGTGGGGGGTGAGGCGGGTGGGGTGGGTGTGGGGTGGGGTGGGGTGGGGTGGGTGTGAGGGGCGGTGGGTGGGGGTCAGGTGGTGGTGATGTCGGCGAGGGTGCGGAAGACGAGGGCGGTGGAGGTGGCGCCCGGGTCCTGGTGGCCGATGCTGCGTTCGCCGAGGTAGGAGGCGCGGCCCTTGCGGGCCTGGAGGGGGATGGTGTCGCGGGCGCCCTGTTCGGCGGCTTCGGCGGCCGCTGCGGCCGCTGTGGGGAGGTCGGCGCCGGTGGCGGCTGTGGCGCGGAAGGCGGCGACGGCTGGGGTCCAGGCGTCCACGATGGTCTTGTCGCCGGGGGCGGCCTTGCCGAGGAGGCGGATGGCGTCCAGGCCGGCGGACAGGGCCTCGGCGACGGCGGCCGGGTCGGCAGGGTCGGGCAGGGCGGCGCCGATGGCGCGGAAGGCCTTGCCGTAGAGCGGGCCGGAGGCGCCGCCGACCTTGGAGATGAGGGTGGTGCCGGTCTTGGTGAGGACGGCGCCGGGGCCGGCGGGCTGGAGGCCGTCCAGGGCGGTCAGGGCGGCGGCGAAGCCGCGCTGGAGGTTGCTGCCGTGGTCGCCGTCGCCGATCGCGGAGTCCAGGTCGGTGAGCCGGGCCCGCTCCTTCTCGACGGCCGCGGCGATCGCGCGGACCCAGGCCTCGGCCAGCGGGGTGTCGAAGTCCATCGTGCGTCCTCCTCAGGCCCGCTTGAGGGCGGGGGTGTCGACCGGGGCGTCCCAGAGTTCCAGCAGCTCGGCGTCGGCCTTGGTGAGGGTGAGCGAGAAGCCCGCCATGTCCAGGCTGGTGACGTAGTTGCCGACCAGGCTGCGGGCCACCGTGATGCCGCGCTCGGCGAGCCGGGCGGCGACCTCGCCGTAGACCACGTACAGCTCCAGCAGCGGGGTCGCGCCGAGGCCGTTGAGCAGGGCGATCACCTCGTCGCCCGGGGTCAGGTGGTGGTCGGTCAGGATGGTGTCGACCACCTCGGCGGCCAGCTCGCGGGCCGGGCGGAGCTTCTCGCGGCGGCGGCCGGGCTCGCCGTGGATGCCGACGCCGACCTCGATCTCGTCCTCGGGCAGGTCGAAGCCGGGCTTGCCGGCGGCCGGGACGGTGGCCGCGGTGAGCGCGACGGCGAAGGAGCGGGAGGCGGCGTTGACCCGCTCGCCCAGGGCGGCCACCTCGTCCAGCGGGGCGCCGCGCTCGGCCAGCGCGCCGGCGGTCTTCTCGACCAGCACGGTCGCGCCGGTGCCCCGGCGGCCGGCCGTCCAGGTGGAGTCCTCGACCGCGACGTCGTCGTTGACCAGGACGGTGCGGACCTCCAGGCCCTCCTCGGCGGCGAGTTCGGCGGCGAGCTCGAAGTTCATCACGTCGCCGGTGTAGTTCTTCACGACGAAGACCACGCCGGCGCCGGTCTCCACGGCCTTGGCCGCGGCCAGCATCTGGTCCGGGACGGGCGAGGTGAAGACCTCGCCGGGGCAGGCGGCGTCGAGCATGCCGGGGCCGACGAAGCCGCCGTGCAGCGGTTCGTGGCCGGAGCCGCCGCCGGAGATCAGCGCGACCTTCGGGCCGGCCGGGCGGGCGGCCCGGGTGATCACCCGGTTGGGGACGTCCACCGTCAGCTCCGGATGGGCGGCGGCGATCCCGGCCAGCGCGTCCTCCAGGACGCTCTCCGGGGTGTTGATCAGCTTCTTCAACGCTCTTCGCTCCCTTGGTGACCTGGGTGACCTGGGTGAGGACGCCACGGCCGGCGACGCCGTAGCCCCGACGCTACGCCAGACGGGGGTGGTGGGCACGGGGTGCGACACGCGGGATTCCGATCACTCTCCCGGAGTACCGGGTTCCGGCCGTAGGGTCGGCCGCATGAGTGAGAACGTGGGCATTGTTCTGGTCTCGCACAGCGCCCGGCTCGCGGAGGGGCTGCGCGATCTGCTCGGCGAACTCGCCTCGGACGGCGTGCGGGTGGTCGTCGCGGGCGGCACCGAGGACGGCGGGCTCGGCACCAGCTACGACCTGATCGCCGGGGCGATCGCGCGGGCCGACGCCGGGGCGGGCGTGGTCGTGCTGCCGGACCTCGGCAGCTCGGTGCTCACCGCCGTCACGGTGCTGGAGGACGAGCCGCGCCCGGGCGTGCAGCTGGTGGACGCGCCGTTCGTGGAGGGCGCGGTGGCCGCCGCCGTCACCGCCTCGACCGGGGCGGGGCTGGCCGAGGTGGTCGCGGCGGCCGAGGACGCGCGGGGGTTCCGGAAGCTCTGACGGCCTGGTCTTCTCTGCGCCTGGTTCAGTGCCCGCGGCTCACTTGGCGTCCGCGTAGCAGTCCACCACCGCCGTGCTGAGCGGGAAGCGCACCGGGGTGTCGCCGAACACCAGCCGGCGGGCCTCGTCGGCCGCCTCGGCGACGGCGGCGGCCACCTCGTCGGCGAGGTTGGCCGGGGTGTGCACGATCACCTCGTCGTGCTGGAAGAACACCAGGTGCGGGCGGTCCTCCGGGCCCGCGGCGGGCAGTTCGTTCAGTCGGCGGCGCAGGGCCGCGAGCAGGGCCAGCGCCCAGTCGGCGGCGCTGGCCTGGATGACGAAGTTGCGGGTGAAGCGGCCGCGGGCGCGGGCGGTGCGGCCGCCGGCCTCGCCCGCGCCCTCGCCCTCGGTGAGGTCGAGGAAGTCGGCGGAGGCCGGCGGGCAGACCCGGCCGAGCCGGGAGGCGACCACGCCACCGTCCTCGCCGGTGCGGGCGGCGGCCTCGACGTAGCCCATCGCGGCCGGGTAGCGGCGGTGCAGGGTGTTCAGCAGCGGGCCGATGTCGCCGCTGGTCTGCCCGTACATGGCGCCGAGCAGGCCGAGCTTGGCCTTGTCCCGGTCGCCCTGGAAGGCCTGGGCGGCGAGCGCCTCGTACAGGTCGCCGCCGGCGGCGGTGCGGGCCAGCCCGGCGTCCTGGGAGAGCGCGGCGAGCACCCGGGGCTCCAGCTGGGCGGCGTCGGCGACGACCAGCAGCCAGCCCGGGTCGGCGACCACGGCGCGGCGCAGGATGCGCGGGATCTGCAGGGCGCCGCCGCCGCGGCTGGCCCAGCGGCCGGAGACCACGCCGCCGACCACGTACTCGGGCCGGAACCGGCCGCCGCGGGCCCAGGCGTCCTGCCAGGCCCAGCCGTGCGCGACGTGGATCCGGGACAGCTCCTTGTAGCGGACCAGCAGCTGCGCGGCCGGGTGGTCGACGCCCTTGAGTTCCCAGGAGCGGGTGGAGCCGAGCTGGATGCCCGCCTCGGCGAAGGCGCGCAGCACCTGGGTGTGCGAGTCGGGGTTGAACGGCTTGGCGCCGAGGGCCTGCTGGAGGTCGACGGCGAGCTCGGCGAGGACCCTGGGCTGGGTGCCGGGGACGGTCGGCCGGGGGCCGAGCAGTTCGGTCAGCAGCCGGTCGTGGACGTCGGCCCGCCAGGGCAGCCCGTCGTGGGCCGTCTCGGCGGCCACCAGGGCGCCGGCCGACTCGGCGGCGACCAGCAGCCGGAAGCGCTGCCGGGCGGCCGGGTCGGCGATGGCGGCGATCCGGCGCTGCTGTTCGGCGTGGACGGCGACCACGGCCTCCAACGGGTCGGCGCCGGGGGGCAGTTGCAGCCGGTCGGGGGCGAACAGGGTGTCCTGGCCGTCGTCGGCGTCGGCCAGGCCGGGCTCGGGCAGGTCCGCCGGGACGGGCAGGTTCCGCAGCCGGGCCCAGGCGGCGCCGAGCGAGCGCGGCGCCCCGAACCGGCCCTCGTGCGCCAGCAGCAGCGCCTCGACCAGCCGCAGGTCGTGGCAGCGGGCGAGCCGGTCGGGCAGGCGCGGCAGCAGCGGGGCGTACCCGGAGTCGGCGGCGGCCCAGACCCAGCGCGGGTGGTCGGCGGCCTCCCGGGCGGCGACGGCGGTGGCGAGGTCGCGGACGGCCTCCGGCGGGCCGAGCGGCCGGCCCGTGTCGTCCAGCGGCTGGAGCCGGCCGCCGGGGCCGTGCGGATCGGGCGCGATGGCGGTCCTGGGTGCCACGGGGGCTGCTCCTCTCCGGCGCGCGGTCGGGCGTGCGGGGACGGGTACGGGGACGCGGGCCCGCGGACGGGCACGCCGCGGCCCGCGACCGACGGGCCCGCGCGTCGACGTTAACGGGTGGGTACGACAACGGGCGGCACGCGGGCCCCGCGAGGGGCGGTAAAAGCACGTGGGCACGGCTCGGGACACGGCGTAGGGTTCGCGAAATGACCGTGAACCCGTTCTTCCAGGCCAGCCCGCTGGTCTACGAGCTCCCGCCGTTCGCCGAGATCCGCGAGGAGCACTACCTGCCCGCGTACGAGCGGGGGATGGCCGAGCAGCTGGCCGAGATCGCGGTGATCACCGCGGACCGGGGCCTGCCGACCTTCGAGAACACCCTGGTGGCCCTGGAGCGCTCCGGGGAACTGCTGCGCCGGGTCGACGCGGTGTTCCGCAACCAGTCCTCCTCGGACACCACCGACGTGCTGGACGAGGTGGAGGCGAAGGTGAGCCCGCTGCTCGCCGCCCACCACGACGCGATCCACCTGGACCTCGCGCTGTTCGCCCGGATCGAGGCGCTGTACGGGGACCGCGCCGGGCTCGGCCTGGACCCGGAGTCGCTGCGCCTGCTGGAGCGCCGGTACACCGCCTTCGTGCGCTCCGGCGCCCGGCTGGGCGCGGCCGAGCAGGCCCGGCTGCGCGAGCTGAACGCCGAACTCGCCGCGCTCGGCACCACGTTCCAGCAGAACGTGAACGCCGCCACCCGGGCCGCCGCGCTGATCCTGGACTCCGCCGAGGAGCTGGCCGGGCTGTCCGGGGGCGCGATCGCCGGGGCCGCCGAGAACGCCCGGGTGCTGGGCCACGACGGCCGGTACGTGCTGAGCCTGAAGAACACCTCCGGCCAGCCCGAGCTGGCCCAGCTCACCGACCGCGCGGTGCGCGAGCGGCTGCTGGCCGCCTCGCTCGGCCGGGGCGTCGAGGCCAACGGCCCGCTGGCGATCCGGATGGCCGGGCTGCGCGCCGAGCGGGCGGCGCTGCTCGGGTACCCGAGCCACGCCGCGTACGTGGTGGCGGACGAGACGGCCGGCACCGTCGAGGCGGTCTCCTCGCTGCTGGCCCGGCTGGTGGAGCCGGCGGTGGCCAACGCCCGCCGGGAGGCCGCCGAGCTGGCCAGGGCGGCGGCCGCGGACGGCATCACGGAGATCGCCGCGCACGACTGGGCGTACTACTCGGAGAAGGTCCGGCAGAGCTCCTACCAGGTGGACGCGGCCGTGCTGCGCCCGTACTTCGAGCTGGAGCGGGTGCTGCGGGACGGCGTGTTCTTCGCCGCGAACCTGGCGTACGGGGTGACCTTCACCGAGCGGCCGGAGCTGACGGCCCACCACCGGGACGCCCGGGTCTTCGAGGTGTTCGAGGAGGACGGCACCCCGCTGGGCCTGTTCATCGGCGACTTCCACGCCCGGGCGTCCAAGCGCGGCGGCGCCTGGATGGACGCGATGGTGGCCCAGTCCGGGCTGACCGGGCAGCGCCCGGTGGTGCTGAACAACCTCAACATCCCGCGCCCGGCGCCCGGCGAGCCGGTGCTGATGGACTGGGACGAGGTGCGCACGCTGTTCCACGAGTTCGGGCACGCGCTGCACGGGCTGTTCTCGGACGTGCGCTACCCGCTGTTCTCCGGCACCTCGGTGCCCCGGGACTTCGTCGAGTTCCCCTCGCAGGTCAACGAGATGTGGATGGTCCGGCCGGAGGTGCTGGCCAACTACGCCCGCCACCACGCGACCGGGGAGCCGCTGCCGGCCGAGCTGGTCGAGCGGATGACGGCGGCCGAGGGCTTCGGGCAGGGCTTCCGGACGGTGGAGTACCTGGCGGCCACGCTGCTGGACTGGGCGTGGCACACCGTGCCGCGCGGCGAGGAGGTCGCGGACGCCGAGGAGTTCGAGGCGCGGGCGCTCGCCGCGGCCGGGATCGCGGTGGACGCGATCCCGCCGCGCTACCGGACGACGTACTTCCAGCACATCTTCTCCAGCGGCTACAGCGCCGCGTACTACGCGTACATCTGGTCGGAGGTGCTGGACGCCGACACCGTGCAGTGGTTCGAGACCAACGGGCGCGCGGTGCGGGAGAGCGGTGAGCTGTTCCGGCGCGAGCTGCTGGCGCGCGGGTTCAGCCGGGACCCGCTGGAGTCCTTCCGCGCGGTGGTCGGCCGGGCTCCGGAGACCGGGCCGCTGCTGGCCCGCCGGGGGCTGGTCTGACCGTCACCGTCACGGTCGGGCCGCGGTGAGCGTGACCGTCACGGTTGTGCCCCGGCGGGTGTGCGGGAGCCGGACGCGGACGGTTCCCGCGCGCCCGCCGGTCGGCTGGTCGACCTCGACCCGGGCGTCGGCGGGGGAGACGGCGACCCGGGCCCCGTGCGGGAACGCGGCCGGGGGGAGCAGGAGTTCGCCGCCGCGCCCGGTGCCGTCGGCGCGCCAGCGGACGGTGGCGCCGTCGGCGCGGGCGTCGGTGTGGACGTCCGTGCCCGCGACGGCCACCGGGTACGGGCCGAAGGCGGGTTCGTCGCCGGGGGCGGGGCGCCCGGCCGGGTCGAGCGCGCAGTAGCCGCCGTTGCCCCGGCACCAGTACCACATCGTCCAGCCCTCGGCGAAGCCGTCCATCGCGGCGGTCTGACGGCGGACCAGCTCGGTGTTGCCCGGGGTGCGGGAGTCCGGCGGGCCCCACTCGCCGACCAGGACGGGCAGGCGGTGGGCGGCCGGGTAGCCGGTGATCGCGGCGGTGTACCGCTCCACGAAGCCGTCGGCGGGGTTCCAGTCGGCGCCGCCCTCGACCGCGGTGTCGTAGAAGTGCGGCGCGTAGCCGAGCCGGGCCGCGCCGGGGCGGGGGTCGGCGAAGCCGGGCAGGCTGGTGGGCACGCCCTGGCCGACCAGCACGGTCGGCTCGACGAACAGCCAGGCGCGGGAGTCGGCCCGGCGCACGGCGGCGATCAGGCGGCGGTACATGTCGGCGAGCCGGCCCTGCTCCAGGGCGGAGGCGGCGGCGGCCAGCACGGCCGGGTCGCTCGGGTCGCCGTCCACCGGGCCGAACGGCTCGTTGAACAGGTCGTAGCCCAGCAGCGAGCGGTGGCCGCGCAGTTCGCGGGCGAGCCGGGTGTAGAAGTCGGCCTGCCAGGCGCGCAGGTCGGGGTCGTCGTAGAGGTGGCGGAAGGCGGCCTGGACGGCGGGCTGGAAGTAGCCGGCGAACCAGTCGTCCGGGTCCGGGGTGAACGGCAGGCCGTCGTCCCGGGTGGCCCAGACGGGGACGCCGTTGGTGCCGCCGCCGAACGCGGGCCCGTAGACGTCCTGGTGGAAGTCGACCAGGACCAGCAGGCCCAGCCGGTCGGCCCGGTCGAGGAGCCGCTGGACGCGGTGCAGTTCGGTGGGGTCGAGGCGGCCGCGCCGGGGTTCCAGCCTGGTCCAGGAGACCGGCAGCCGGACCAGGGTGAAGCCCTGGGCGGCGACGGAGTCGAGGTCGGCCGGGGTGGCCTCGGCGTACTTGTCGAGGTTGAAACCGCGCAGGAGGAGCCGGCGACCCTGGGCGTCGGTGAGGGCGGTACGGCCGTCGGCGGCGGTGGCCGTTCCGGTGGGGAAGCGGTCCGGGGGGCCGTCGTGGGCCGAGGCCGGGACGGCGGTGAGGACGGCGGTGGCGGCGAGCAGCAGGGCGACGGCGGTGCGGCGCAGGCGCATCGGGGACCTCGCACGGCGGGGGGTGGGGTGGGGCCCGATGATGCCCGGACTTCCGTGCGCCGCACAAGAGTTCGGTCTACGGAGGACTCAGTCCGCGGCCGGTTCGGGCGCGGTCGGCAGGACGGCGGTCGGCCGGTCCGCGGCGGCGGCCAGCCGGCCCCAGAGCAGGTCGGCCAGCGCCTGCACCATCCGGGCGCGCGAGCAGGGTCTGGTCTCCAGCCACCAGTCCCCGGCGGCCAGCACCATCCCGGTGATGCCCCGGCCCCAGGCCTCGGCGAGCAGGTCGCGGTCGGCGCCGAGGTCGACCTGGCTCTGCACGGCCCGGGTGATCTCCTCGGCGATCTGCCGGAGCGCGGGGGCGAGGGCGTTGCCGGCGCCGCTCGGGTCGCCGGGCTCGGGGTGGGTGAGCAGCCGGTAGACCTGGGGGCGGGCCTCGATGCCGGCGAGGTAGGTGTCCAGGACGTGCTCGACCCGGTCGCGGCGCTCCAGCGGCTCGGCGAGGGCGGCCCGGACGGCGGCCAGCAGTCCGCCGGTGTGGCGCTCGGTCAGGGCTCTGATCAGGCCGTTCCGGTCGCCGAAGTGGCGGTAGAGGATCGGCTTGGTGATGCCGGCCTCGGCGGCGATGGCGTTCATGCTGGCGCCCGGCCCCTCGCGCTGGACGACCCGGTCGGCGGCGTTGAGCAGCTGCTCGCGGCGGGGCTCTCGGGACATGCGCTGCTCCTCGGAGTTGGGGTCCGTCTGGGCGTTGACACCGGTTACCAATCAGTAGCAGACTCCGACGATGTTACCCGAGGTAACACCCCGGTCGGCCGCACACGTCTTCGGAGGCACGCACCATGAGCAGCACGTTCTCGCTGGACCCGGGCGCGGACCAGCTCGCCGTACGCGACTGGCTGCACGGCTTCGCCGCCGACGTGATGCGCCCCGCCGCGGCCGAGTGGGACGAGCGCGAGGAGACCCCCTGGCCGGTCATCCAGGAGGCCGCCAAACTCGGCATCTACTCGCTGGACTTCTACGCCCAGCAGTACTTCGACCCCTCCGGCGTCGGCATCCCGATCGCCATGGAGGAGCTGTTCTGGGGCGACGCGGGCATCGGGCTGTCCATCGTCGGCACCACCCTGGCCGCCGTCGCGGTGCTGGCCAACGGCACCGACGAGCAGATCGGCACCTGGACCCCGCAGATGTTCGGCACCCCGGAGGACGTCAAGGTGGCCGCCTTCTGCTCCTCCGAGCCGGACGCCGGCTCCGACGTCTCGGCGCTGCGCACCCGGGCGGTGTACGACGAGGCCAAGGACGAATGGGTGCTCACCGGCACCAAGACCTGGGCCACCAACGGCGGGATCGCCGCCGTCCACGTGGTGGTCGCCACCGTCGACCCGGAGCTCGGCGCCAAGGGCCAGGCCTCCTTCGTCGTCCCGCCGGGCACCCCGGGGCTGAGCCAGGGCCAGAAGTTCAAGAAGCACGGCATCCGCGCCTCGCATACCGCCGAGGTGGTGCTGGACGGCGTCCGGGTGCCCGGCAGCTGCCTGCTCGGCGGCAAGGAGAAGCTGGACGAGCGCCTCGCCCGGGCCCGCGAGGGCGTCAAGCGCCCCGGCGGCAGGGGCAACGCGGCGATGGCCACCTTCGAGGCCTCCCGTCCGGCCGTCGGCGCGCAGGCGATCGGCATCGCCCGGGCCGCGTACGAGGTGGCGCTGGACTACGCGAGGACCCGGGAGCAGTTCGGCCGGCCGATCATCGACAACCAGGGCGTGGCCTTCCAGCTCGCCGACATGAGGACCCGGATCGACGCGGCCCGGCTGCTGGTGTGGCGGGCCTCCTGGATGTCGGTCAACAACCAGCCGTTCACGGCGGCCGAGGGCTCGATGTCCAAGCTGTACGCGGGCGAGACCGCCAAGTACGTGACCGCGCAGGCGATGCAGATCCTCGGCGGCAACGGCTTCACTCGGGAGTACCCGGTGGAGCGGATGCACCGGGACAGCGCGATCTACTCGATCTTCGAGGGGACCAGCGAGATCCAGCGGCTGGTGATCGCCCGGGCGATCTCGGGGGTGCCGATCCGCTGACCGGTCGTCGTGGTCGCCCTGGCCGGTGGGCGGCCCGAGAGCGGGTGGCCCGTCAGCGGGCGGCCCAGAAGGTGAGGCCGGCGGCGAGCGCGCCCACCACCGCGCCGACGGCCGTCTGCGCGGCGGTGTGGTCCCGCAGCACCACCCGGGACCACCCGATCAGCGGGACCAGCGCGCCGAGCAGCAGCCAGAGCGGGCCGAGCGCGATGGCGAGGCAGACCACCGCGCCGGTGGCCACGGCGGTGTGCACGGAGACCTTCCACCAGACGGTGATCACCAGGATCGGGACCAGCGAGGCGAACATCGCCAGCACCAGCGCGGTCAGGTCGGCCGGGGCGTCCAGTCCGATCATCACCGCGAAGCTGAGCAGCACCGAGCCCATGATGAGCGGGAAGAGGGTCAGCCGGCGCTGCCGCCGGCCGACGTGACGGTCCGCCACGGTGCCCTTGCGCATGCCGTGGCCGATGATCAGGGTCGGGACGACGGCGGCGAACAGGGCGGCGAACAGCGCCCAGCCGATGCCCAGCCAGCCGTAGCGGAGGCCGCCCAGCAGCGGGAGCAGCACGAGGATCACGTTCTTCGGCTCCAGGCCGTCGGTGATCCGGCGGGCCAGGGCCGTCCGGCGGGTGGGGGCGGGCGGGGCGGGCACGGCCTGGGCCTCGGTCGTCATCGGGGTGGGTGCTCCGGGGGCGGGAAGGGGTGGACGGGTTCCGGCCGGATGATCGTACGGGTGCTGGTGCGGCCCCTTCCGCCGGGCCCGCACCGTTCCCGCGCGGGAGCCTTCCCGCTCGGACCCGTTCCCGTTCAGAACCGGGCGGGCCGGCCCTCCAGGAAGGCGGCCAGGCCCTCGCGGACGTCCGAGCCCTCCCGGGCGCGGAGCAGCCACGGGGCCAGGACCTCGTCGGCCCGCTCGGGCGGGGCGTCCAGGACGGCCTTGGCCGCGCCGACGGTCTGGGCGGAGCGACGGGTCAGCAGCCGGGCGAAGTCCAGGGCGGCGGCGTCCAGTTCGGCGTCCGGCAGGACGCGTTCGGCCAGGCCGAGCGGCAGCGCGTCCCGGCCGGCCACCAACTCGCCGGAGAACAGCAGGTACTTGGCCCGGGCCGGGCCGATCAGCCGGGCCAGCCGTACGGTCGGCACCGCCGGGTAGACCACGCCGAGCTTGGCCGGGGTGATCCCGAGCCGGGCGTCCTCGGCGACGAACCGCAGGTCGCAGGCGACGGCCAGCTGGCAGCCGCCGCCGACGCAGGCGCCGTGCACCACGGCGAGGGTCGGGTGCGGGAAGGCCGCCAGCGCCTCCTCGGCGGCGACGTTGGTCGCGTGGTAGGCCTCCGCGCGGTCCGGATCGCCGTACACCTCGGAGAGTTCGGCGATGTCCGCGCCCGCGCTGAAGGTGTTGCCGGCGCCGGTGAGCAGCAGGACGCGCACGCTCGGGTGGCCGGCCAGCTGCTCCAGCACCTTGGGCAGCGCCTGCCAGACCGCCAGGGTCACCGCGTTGCGGCGGTGCGGGCGGGCGAACTCCAGGACGGCGACGCCGTCCTCGCCGACGTACGCGTTGAGGCCCTCGGCCTGCGCGGGCAGGGCGGAGCGGTCCCGCGTGAGCAGCGGCTGGTCCATGCGCACCTCCGGTCGGTCGTGGTGCGCCAACTCTCTCAGGCGGCGCGGGTGCAGTAGTCGCCGAGGCCGTGCTCGAGCAGGGCGAAGGCGCGGCGGGCCTCCTCCAGGACGGCGGGCAGGGCGTCGGCGGCGCGCTCGCCGGCCAGCATCCGCCGGTGGTTGGCGGCGATCAGCGCGACTCGGACGGCGAGCAGCTGGGCGGTGGCGACCCGGGCGGTCAGTTCGTCGTGGGCCGGGTCCTGGGCGAGCAGTTCGGCGGCGAGCGCGGCGTGCGCCAGCCGGTCGAAGCCGTGGGTGGCGCGGGCGGTCAGCGCGGGGGTGCGGTGGATCAGCCGGACCACGTCGAGCACGATCCGGTCGTCGTTCAGCCCGGCGGCCGGGTCGAAGCGCTCCAGTGCGGCGAGGAACTGCTCGCGCAGCGCCGTCACCGCCGAGGTGCCCGGGGCGCGGTCGCGCACCGCCTGGGCCGGCTCGTCGAGGTGCTGCTCCATCGGGCCCATGACCAGGTCTTCCTTGGTGGGGAAGTAGTTGAAGACGGTCATCTTGGACACCTCGGCGGCGGCGGCGATCTCCGCGACCGAGACCTGGTCGAAGCCGCGCTCGGTGAACAGCGCGACGGCCGTGCGGAAGATCCGCATGCCGGTCTGGAACTTCTTGCGCTCGCGCAGTGGGAGGGCGTCGAGGTCGACGTCGGGGCCGAAGTCCTGTGCGGGTCGCATCGCCATGAGGGGACTGTACCAGGATCAAATGTTGACCCGGCGGAAAGATTGGTCGGGATGAAGAATTGACCGAGTCTAAAAACGCTGCGATGGTGAGGGCGTGCCGCCGGCCGCCCCGGCCCCGGCCCGAACCCGACGGACCCTGGGGGGACCCGACCATGGCCACCGCCGCCGCCGTACCCGCTGCCGCACCCGCGCCGCCGGACACCGCGCTGATGACCCCGGCCCGGCGCAAGCTGGGCATGCTGCTCTGCCTGGTCACGATCGTGCTGGCGGTGCTCGACATGAACATCGTGTCGGCCGCCACCGTGCCGATCGTCCGCGACCTCGACCCCGTCCACGGCGTGGACCGGCTGCCCTGGCTGGTCAGCGCGTTCGCCCTGGCCGCCACCGCGCTGCTGCCGCTGTACGGCAGGCTCTGCGACGTGTACGGCGCCAAGCGCGTGCTGCTCGGGGCCGTCGGCACCTTCCTGCTCGGCTCGGCGCTCTGCGGGGCGGCGCAGTCGATGGACCAGCTGATCGCCTTCCGGGCGGTGCAGGGCGTCGGCGGCGGCGGGCTGATGAGCGTCACCATGGTGGTCATCGCCCAGTTCAAGGATCCGGAGGAGCGCGGCGGCGCCAAGGGCGGGGCGGTGGGCGGGATCGTCGCGGGCCTCGGCATGGCGGTCGGCCCGCTGGTCGGGGCGCTGCTCACCGACCACCTCGGCTGGCGCTGGGTCTTCTACGTCAACCTGCCGCTCGGCCTGCTGGTGCTGGTCGGCGTCGCCCTGGTGGTCAGGCTGCCCCGGGCGACCGGCCGCCGGAGCCTGGACTTCGTCGGCGCGGCCCTCGCGGCGGCCTTCGCGACCGGGCTGCTGCTCGTCACCGAGTGGGGCGGCAAGGACCACGCCTGGACCTCCCCGGTGATCCTCGGGCTCGCCGCCGCCACCCTGGCCGCGCTCGGCCTCTTCCTGTGGCGTCAGGCCACCGCCGCCGAGCCGGTGCTGCCGCTGTCGCTGTTCCGGATCCGCGCGGTGCGGCTGGGCTTCGCGATCCAGGGGCTGGTCGGGATGGGCATGGTCGGCTCGATCATGTACGTGATGCTCTACCTGCAGATCGCCCGGGGCGTGGCCCCGACCTCGGCCAGCCTCTACCTGGTCCCGATGGCGGCCGGGATGACGGCGGCCGGCCTGCTGGTCGGGCGGCTGACCGGGCGCGGCCACCCGCCCCGGACCTTCCTGGCGGCCGGCGCGGCCTGCGCCACGCTCGCCCTCGCCCTGCTCGGCCTCAGCGGGCCGGACACCGGGCTGTGGGCGGTGCTGGCCGAACTCGCCCTGCTGGGCTGCGGGCTGGGGCAGCTGATCGGCCAGCTGGTCACGGTGGTGCAGGAGACCGCGCCCCGGCACCAGCTGGGGGTGGCGACCACGGGGATCCGGTTCTTCCAGAGCCTCGGCAGCGCGCTCGGCGCGGCGCTCTTCGGCACCGTGCTGACCCGGGTCTTCGAGGCGGGCGAGCCGGGGCGGCCGCTCGGCGCGGTCCGGGCGCTGACCGGGGCGGCGCACGAGCATGCGGTGCGCAGCTTCACGGACGCGGTGGACGTGGTCTTCCTGTCGGCGGGCGGGGTGCTGGCGCTGGCGCTGGTGTGCGTGCTGCGGCTGCGGCCGGCCGAGCTGGCGGGCTCGGCCGGGGCGGCGGGGGTGGCGCCGGCCGCCTGACGGGTCGGCGGCCGGCGGGCTGGTGGGCCGCCGGGACGGTGCGGTGCGGTGCGGTTCGGTGCGGGGCCCGGTGGGCGGGGGAGTCCACCGGGCCCGGCGCCGTTGCCGGTTCAGGCCCGGCCGGTCCACTCACTGGCCAGCACGGCCCAGATCTCCTTGTCGTAGCGGACCCCGTTGTACGGGTACCACTCGCGCAGCACGCCGTCGCGGGTCATGCCGACCCGCTCGGCGACCGCCCGGCTGCGGGCGTTGACGGAGGAGCACCACCACTCGGCGCGGTGCATGCCGCGGGTGGTGAAGGCGTAGTCGAGCAGCTGCTTGACGGCGGCGGTGATCAGCCCGTGGCCCTCGCCGGCCGGCTCCGTCCAGGCGCCGATCTCGCAGACGCCGGACCGGGCGTCGAAGCTCACGAACATCACGCCGCCGACCAGGGTGCCGTCCAGCCAGATCCCGTAGATCCGCTTCTGGTCGGCGGCCAGGCCGTCGGCGTAGCGCTGGAGGGTGGCGCGGGCGGAGTCCAGGTCGACGGAGAAGGTGGCCCAGGGGATCCACGGGTCGGTGTGGGCGCGGGCGCGGTCGAGGTGGGTCAGGAACTCGGGCGCCTGCCAGGGCTCCAGCGGGCGCAGTTCGGCGTTCTCGGTGAGCGGTACGGCAAACACGGGCGGCCTTTCACGGGTGGTGCTGAGGTTGGCTGGACTATTCATAACAAACGTTTGGTACGTAAGATAGCCCCCATGACACCGGCCCGTGGAGACCATGACGCCCGACGCTCGGAAGTCTCCGAGGGGGTGTGGCGGGTGCTCTCCACCCGGGGCTTCGAGGGGCTGACCCTGCGCGCGGTGGCCGCCGAACTGGGTGCCTCCACTGGGCTGTTGACGCACTACTTCCCGAACAAGCGGGCGCTGCTGAGCCACGCCCTGGAGGAGCTGGACCGGCGCTCGCTGGCCCGGCCCCGGCGCACCGCCCCCGCCGACGGCAGCGCGCCGCCGGCCGGCCTGGCCCGGGTGCGGGCGTCGCTGCTGGACGTGCTGCCGCTGGACGGCGAGGCCGCCGCCGACAACCGGATCTGGGTCGGCTCCTGGGACCACGCCCTGGCCGACCCGGAGCTGGCGGCCGCCCACGCGGGCCGCTACGCGCGCTCGCGCACCGCGCTCACGGCGCACGTCGCGGACGCCCAGCGGTTGGGGGAGCTCCCGGCGCGGGCCGACCCGGCCGCGCTCGCGGCGGGGGCGCAGGCCTTCGTGCTGGGTCTGGTGGTCCAGGCGCTGTTCGCCCCGGAGGAGTTCCCGGCGGAGCGGCAGGCGGAGCTGCTGGACGCCTACCTGGCCGGGCTGGCGGGGCTGGCGGGGTAGGCCGGGGCGCTTCCGGGCGCGCCGGCCCGGCCCGGGGCGGGCTCCGGCGCGTTCGGGGTGGGGGATTCACCGGGAATTCCGGTTGTTCCGATTGGACCCGTTTTTCGCCCCGTTTTCGCGGCGGCCCCGACACGCATGGTCACGAGTTCTGTGCGATGAGTGCGCGGAACGGTTGGTGTACGGGATTACCGACTGGTCCGGAGCGGACACGGAAAGTGTCCGCCGGAGTGGTGGCCTGCGGAATTGCGGGGTGGTGCCCCCAGCAGGATTCGAACCTGCGACCTACCGCTTAGAAGGCGGGTGCTCTATCCGCTGAGCTATGGGGGCGGGACGGGCGGTGCCCTGGCGGGCGCGACCGTGGCCGGGATCGGGCTGGCGAGCGCCGGGGCGCGCGCTGTCCGGCCCCGTACCTGAGGGTGGGGGTGGGGGTGGTGGGCCCTCGCCCTGTCGGGGACAGGATAAGGGTGACCGGTTCCCAGGCCGGGTGTGACGACACCGCCGTTGGTGTGTCGGTTCGGTGGAGCGGTCCGATAATCGCAGGTGAAGGCCGTGAGTGCAGCGGTCTGGGAGTGTTCCGCGCCGGACGTTGTGCAGTCGTTACGGGGCTGCCTCCTCACCCGTTATGGATTCGGCACGGAGAATGCGGCGCCGACGGTGCGGGTGGGGGCCTTAATCGCGGTTGCGCCGGTCGTATGACGTGCGCGGACGGCCGTCGGGGCGCCTTCCGGAGCGCGTTCCCGGGCGGGTTCCGGGGTGCGCCGGCCGGGCGGCGAGCAGCGAGTTTGTTGTCATGGCCGCGAAGAAGCGGGGTCGAAGCGGCGGCGGAAGGCTGAAATTCACCCCTGCGGGTGACAACAGTTCCACAGGCCCGAGTTATCCACAGGATTTCGGAAGTCGGTGGCCCGGATTTCCCCTGAAGTGCACGCTCAAGGCGCACCGGTCGATTCCGTACGGTGCATCGGCGAGAACGGAGGGTGCGCCGTGAGCGAGACGCATGTGACGGTGATCGGCAATGTGGCGACGGAGGTGAGCTACGCCGAAACCAGCGGCGGGGTGCCGATGGCGAACTTCCGGCTCGGCTGCACCGAGCGGCGGTACGACCGGCAGCGCGAGTGCTGGGTGGACGGCGAGACGCAGTGGGTGGCGGTGACGGCCTGGCGGGCGCTGGCGGTCAATCTGATCGGCTCGCTGTCCAAGGGCGATCCGGTGCTGGTGAGCGGCCGGCTGCGGGTGCGCGAGTGGACGGAGGGGGAGGTGAAGCGGAGCCGGGCCGAGATCGACGCCCGATCGGTCGGACACGACCTCACCCGTGGTACCACGGCGTTCCGGTGGGCGGCGGGGGTGCGCGGGCAGCCGCCGGGCGGCGCCGGTCCGGCAGGGGCGGAGGGCGGGGGCGAGGCCGTGCCGGGGTGGATCGTCAGCGCGGTGGAGGCGCGCAGGGGCTCCGGGGCGCCCCCGGCGGCGGTCGCGGCACCCGTCGTCCGGGCGCTGCCGCCGGGCGGGCGGCCGGCCGCGGGGGAGTCGGGCGAGGTGTCCGGGGCGGAGCGGGGAGGTGGCGCCGAGGATGCCCTGGCCTGATCGGTCGGTGACCTTCCCTGTCGACAAATATGTTGATCGAGAACGTCATTGCGCCCGCACGCGCAATCCGACCGGATAACAGAAAGCGGACCGGGACTTTCTGGCCGACCGTCAGCTTGTGTGGGACTTGAGGGGATTGATAACGATCCAGATACGGAATCGTCCTGATTTCGCATGGGGGTTTCCGGGCCTCTGGGGCTCAATAGGATTCGTCTGGTTCATACCCGTAGCAGTGCCACAGGGGGCACGCGCGGAACGGCAAGTCGGCGGGCCGCCCACTCGGTGCGGCCCGGCCCGGAGGGATCCCAGATGTTCCAGAGGCAGGGGCGGAGTCTGTCCCGGATAACCACTGTCATGCTCACGACCAGCTTGGCGCTTGGCGGAGGCCTGTTCGCGGCCGGTGCGGCGGTCGCGGCCGGCGCCCCGACCTCGGGCGTGACGGCGGAAGTCCAGAACGAGATGCTCGGCGAGAAGATCGACGTCGAGGGCAAGGGCACCGTCGACGGCGGCCTGTTCACCCTCAAGACGGCTGCCGGGGAGAAGCTCCGGACGTACTGCATCGACTTCGACAACCCGGTCTACCTGGACAGCGGCGCCAAGTACCACGAGGCGGACTGGGCGTCGAGCTCGCTCAACAGCAACGCGAACGCCCCCAAGATCCGCTGGATCCTGGACAACTCGTACCCGCAGGCCAGCCTGACGTCCCTCGCGACGGCCGCCGGCGTCGACAGCCTGACCGACGCGGACGCCGCCGCCGGCACCCAGGCCGCGATCTGGAAGTTCTCGGACAACAAGAACGCCGTCCCGCGCAACGACAAGGCCAAGAAGCTGCGCGACTACCTCGTCGGCGACGCCAACAAGGGCGTCGCGGCCGAGCCGAAGCCCTCGCTGACCCTCTCCCCGGACTCGGTCTCCGGGAAGTCGGGCGGCAAGCTCGGCCCGTTCCTGCTGAACTCCAGCGCGAACGAGGTCAAGCTGACCGTCACCGGCGACGCCGCGGACAAGATCAAGCTGCTGGACAAGGACAGCAAGCCGGTCAACGGCAGCCTGGCCGGTCCGATCGGCAAGGACACCCCGCTGTTCCTGGACGTGCCGGCCGGCACCCCGGACGGCAAGGCCGCCATCAACGCCACCGCCGAGGCCACCGTGCTCAGCGGCCGGGTCTTCATGAGCGGCGTGGACTCCCGCGGCCGCCACAGCCAGACCATGATCCTGGCCGGCTCCACCAAGGTGAACGTCGCCGGCGGCGCCAAGGCCACCTGGAAGCAGGGCAAGGGCGCGCTGATCGACAGCACCGCCAAGGAGGAGTGCGCCACCGGCGGCGTGCGGGTGTCCGTCACCAACAGCGGTGACGAGGCCGCCACCGTCACGGTCGGCAAGCAGCAGGTCGCCGTCCAGCCGGGCAAGACCGAGAGCGTGCTCGTCAAGGTCGAGGAGAAGGCGCACTACGACTTCACCGTGACCGGCCCGAACGGCTACACCAAGCAGTTCACCGGCGTCCTGGACTGCAAGGTCGGCGTGACGCCGACCCCGGCCCCGACCACCCCCGCCGCGACCGGCACGCCGTCCGGCACCCCGAGCGCGGCCCCGTCGGGCACCCCGAGCACCGGCGCCGGCCAGCCGACCCCGGCGACCACCAGCGCCGCCCCGGGCACCGGTGGCCTGGCCCAGACCGGTGCCAATGACTCCACCCCGATCCTCGCCGCCGTCGCCGGTGGCCTGGTCGTGGCCGGTGGCGCCGCCGTCTTCGTCCTGCGCCGCCGCGGCCGCCACGGTCGCACCACCGCCTGAACCGCCTGAACCGTCCGAACCGCCTGAGGCGCACGAAGCGCCCGAAGCGACGGAACCGCCCGAGCGGGCCGGGGGTCACCGACCTCCCGAGGCCCTGAGAGCGGCACCGGCCCGGCTCCCCGCAGGACGCGTTCGAAGACGGCGGCGAG
>NZ_JBSFJC010000144.1:0-18832 GCF_053597855.1 Kitasatospora sp. NPDC001225 | reverse complement strand
TGGAGGGCGGTGGTCAGGACGGCCGCCGAGCCGGAGCCGTTGTCGTTGATCCCCGGGCCCATCGGGACGCTGTCCAGGTGGGCGCCGGAGAGCAGCACGTGGTCCGGGTCGCCGCCCGGCCAGTCGGCGACCAGGTTGTAGCCGTCCTTGCCGTCGTGGGAGAAGCGGCGCAGCTGCGTCTGGAAGCCGGCCCGGTCCAGCGCCCGCTTCACGTACGCCACCGACTCCGCGTACCCCCGGGTGCCGTGCGCGCGGTTGCCGCCGTTGTGGTCCGCGATCCGTTGCAGGGCCTGGAGGTGCGGCATCACCTCCGCCGCCGTGACGGTCGGCGCGGCGGCGGGAACGGCCGTGGCGGCGGCGGGGGTCGGCCCCTGGGTGGCGGCCGTCGCCACGACGGCGGGGACGGTGGAGAGCAGCAGGGCCGCCCCGAGGGCGCGGGCGGTGAGGGACACCGGACGGGAGGAGGGCATCAGGCGGGCGCCTTTCGCAGCAGGGTCCGGGGCACGTGCCCCGGCGGATTCCCCCACCCTGGTCCGGAGATGTCAGGAACTTGTCGGGAGGCCGTCCCGAACCGGTGGGGGTGCCCTCCGACGGCGCTTTACGATCATGGTCATGTGCGCACACGTCGTGGTTGCCGAGGACGATCCCAAGCAGGCGGACCTGGTCCGGCTGTACCTGGAGCGGGAGGGTCATCACGTCGTCGTCGTCCACGACGGCCGCTCCGCGCTGGAGGAGGCCCGCCGAGGGCCGACCCAACTCCTGGTCCTCGACGTGATGATGCCCGTCATGGACGGGCTCGACGTCTGCCGCGCCCTGCGCGTCGAATCCGCCGTCCCGGTGCTGATGCTGACCGCCCGCACCGGCGAGGAGGACCTGCTGCTCGGCCTCGACCTCGGCGCCGACGACTACCTCACCAAGCCGTACAGCCCCCGGGAACTCGTCGCCCGGGTCCGCGCCCTGCTGCGCCGCGGCTCCCGACCCCTGCCCCAGTCCCTGCCCCCGGACTCCGCCACGCCCCCGGCCACGCCGACCGCGCCGCCGCCGGGCGTGCTGACCGCCGGGGCCCTCACCGTCGACCCGCTGCGCCACGAGATCACCGCCGACGGACGGCCCGTCAGCTGCACCCCGGGCGAGTTCCGGCTGCTGGAGGTGCTGGCCGCCCAGCCCGGCCGGGTCTTCACCCGCGCCCAGCTGCTGGAGCAGCTGCACGGCATCGACCGGTACATCACCACCCGGACCGTCGACACCCACGTGATGAACCTGCGCCGCAAGATCGAGCCCCAACCACGGCGCCCCACCCGGCTCCTGACGGTCTACGGCATCGGCTACAAGCTCGCCGAGGAGCCGCACGGTGCGTCGTGACGCCCCTCCCCGCCGCACCCTGCTGCTCCGGCTGCTCGCCCTCTCCGCCCTGGTCTCCCTCTGCTCCATCGCCGCGACGGCCTGGCTGACGGCCCGCACCACGACGGGCGCGATCCGGCAGGAGCAGCACCAGGTCCTCGCGGACCAGGTCCGGATCTACCACGAACTGCTCGGCTACGCCGCGACCCACCCGGACTGGACGGGCGCGGAGCCGACCGTCCGGAGGCTCGCGGCCGACACCGGGCAGCGTATCCTGCTGGCCACGCCGCGCTTCGAGCCGGTCATCGACTCGGCGGCGGCCACACCCGCCGCGGCCCCCTCGGCCACCGCCGCCCCGGACACCGCCGCCGGCCGAACGGCCCTGCCCCGTACGCCCACCACCACCGTCGACCCGCTCTCGGTCGACCTCGCGATGCTGCCCGACGCCCCCGCCGACCGGATCGACGCCCGCGCCGTGGGCCCGTTCCGGATGACGGCCGCCGAGCGCGCCGCCATGGAGGAGGCCGCCCGGGACCGCGCCGACTGCCTGCGGTCGGCCCTGGGCGTCGAGGCGACCGTCACCGACGACGCCGCCGGGCACCCCGTGGTGAACGTCCCCGGCGGCCGGGCGGCCTCGGGTGTGCGCTGCGCGTCGCCGCAGGTGCTGGACGCCCCGACCGGAACCGAGAGCGCCGCTCTCGCCGACCTCACCGGGCTGGTCAACGCCTGCCTGGAGCGCCAGCGGATCCGGCCCGTCCAGCTGTCCCTGTCGCTGCAGTGGGCCCCGTCCCTCGACCGGGAGCAGGAGCAAGTGGTCTCCGCCTGCCTCGCCAACTCCCGTCGCCAGCAGCTCGTCCGGTACGTGGCTCCGCCCGTGCTGCTGTTCGTCGGCGCGCCCTCCGGCACGGCGGAGCCGACCCCCGTCCTGTCCGCACCCCACCGCGGCCGGGTCGTCGAGGTCGCCGCGCTGGTGCTGGCCGTCACCGTGGCGATCACCACGGCGGTCGGGCTGCGGCTCTCCCGGCCGCTGAACGCCCTCACCCGGGCCGCCCGGCGGATGGCCGACGGGGACCTCTCCGCCCGGGTGACCGCGACCGGCCGGGACGAGATCGCCGGACTCGCCGCCGCCTTCAACGCCATGGCGGAGCGCCGCGAACAGCTGGAGGAGCTGCGCCGCGCGATGGTGGGCGACATCGCGCACGAGCTGCGAACCCCGCTGAGCAACATCCGCGGCTGGCTGGAGGCCGTCGAGGACGGCGTCGTCACCGCCGACGGCGCCCTGACGAGTTCGCTGCTGGAGGAGGCCCTGCTGCTCCAGCACCTGATCGACGACCTGCGGGACCTCGCCGCCGCCGACGCCGGCGAACTCGCCCTGCACCGCGAGCCCGTGGACGCCGAGGACCTGCTCACCCAGGCCGCCACCGCGCACGGCGCCCTGGCGCAGGCGTCGGGCGTGACCCTGGTCGTCGACACGGACACCGCCACGGCCGGGTGCGAGCTCTCCGCCGACCCGGTGCGCCTGCGCCAGATGGTCGGCAACCTGGTGGCCAACGCCGTCCGCCACACCCCGGCGGGCGGCACCGTCACCCTGCGGACCCGTCCGGAGGCCCACGCCCTGCTCATCGAGGTCGCCGACACCGGCAACGGCATCGCCCCGGCGGACCTGCCGCTGGTCTTCGAACGGTTCTGGCGCGCCGAGAAGTCCCGCAACCGCCAGAGCGGCGGCAGCGGCCTCGGCCTCGCCATCGTCCGCAAACTCGCCGAACTCCACGGCGGCGCCGTCCACGCGGCCAGCACCCCCGGCACCGGCTCGGTGTTCACCGTACGCCTCCCCCGCACGGCGGCCGCCCCACCGGAGGCCCTCGGCAGCGGACGGAGCGGTGGAAACCGGGGAATCACCTGACACTCCGGAACGCCCCGTCATACCGGGGTACTACAGCGGACTTGGCGCCCCTGGATGACGGCGTCCGCCCCGCCCCGCCCGTACCGTCGCCCGTGTCGAATGCGACGACGGAAACCGAACGAGGGGGAGACGACGATGAGCGGGCGAGGACGGGCCGTGGCGGCGGTGCTGCTGGCGGCGACGGTGACGTTGGGCTTGGTCGGCGCGCCGGGCGCGGTGGCGGCGCCGGGGCCGGGCGCCGGGCAGCAGGCCAGGGCCTGGCTGCCGCAGCCCACCGGGCCGTACCCGGTCGGCACGACGTCCCTGCAGCTGACGGACGACCGCCGGGACGATCCCTGGAAGCCCGGGCAGCACCGCAAGCTGATGATCAGCCTCTGGTACCCGACCACCCGGGCCGCCACCGGCGACGACCGCGCGCCGTACATGGTCCCCGCCGCCGCCGACCACTTCGGCAGCGCCGGGAGCGTCGGCCAGAGCGACTACCGGTTCGAGCCCGGCCGCACCGACTGGGCGGGAATCCGCACCCACGCCCGCGCCGACGCGCCCGCCCTCCCCGGTGGCAAGCGGCCCGTCGTGCTGTACTCGGCGGGCTTCGGCGACCCGCGCACCTGGGGCACCGGCCTGGTGGAGGACCTCGCCTCGCGCGGCTACGTCGTCGTCACCGTCGACCACACCTACGAGGCCTCCGAGGTCGCCTTCCCCGACGGGGACCTCGCCACCTCCGTCTTCCCCGCGCTGCTGGCCCAGCCCGGCCTCGACATGAGCGCCCTCCTGCGCAGGATGCTGCAGAGCCGGGTCGACGACACCCGCTCCGTCCTGGACCGGCTCGACGGGCTGCGCCACGACGAGCGGCTGCCGGCCGGCCTCGCCGCCTCCCTCGACCTCGACCGGATCGGCATGGTCGGCCACTCCGGCGGCGGCTCCGCGGCCCTCCAGACCATGCACGACGATCCGCGCCTCAAGGCCGGCGTCAACCTCGACGGCCAGCTGCACTTCTCCAACCCGGACGGCTCCGGGGTCCAACTGCCCCTGCCCACCGCCGCCGAGGACGGCCTCACCCGGCCCTTCCTGCTCATGGGCACCCAGGACCCCGAATCCGGCAGCTACCACCGGCAGCCCGGCTGGGACGCCCTGTGGCGGCACAGCACCGGCTGGCACGCCGACGTGACCCTCACCGGCTCCCGCCACGGCTCCTACACCGACGCGCAGTCCCTGCTGCCCCAGCTCGCCCGCCAGGGCGCGATCAGCGGGCCGGACCTGACCGGCGCCGTCGGCGACGTTCCCCCGGACCGCGCGGTGCTGGCCACCCGCTCGTACGTCGCGTCGTTCTTCGACCGCTGGCTGCGCGGCCACGACGACCACCTCCTGGACGGCCCGTCGCCGCGCTTCCCCGAGATGGTCTACGAGCGGTAGCGGTCGCCCCGGGTGTCGGGGGCGGGCCGGTCAGAGCGCCTCCCGGAGCGCGGCCGCGAAGGCGGCGGCGTCCGGGAAGCCGATCGCCGGCTGCTCGCGGAGGGCCTGGTCGACCACCTCGGCGAGGCGGTGCGGGAGGTGCGGCGCCACCTCCCACAGCGGGGTGGCCGGGGTCTGCAGGACGACCTGCCATGGGTCGGCGCCGGGCGGGAACGGGCGGGGGTAGCGGCCGGTCAGCATCTTGTAGAGGCAGGCGGCCAGTCCCCAGACGTCGACCTCCGGGGTGGCGTAGCGGAAGTTGACGATCTGTTGGCGGGGCATACAGGAGGGCTTGCCGGCCGTGGTGCCGGTGCGGGTCAGGCCGCTGAGGCCCGCCTGGTCGAAGGCCTTGGCCAGGCCGAAGTCCGCCACCTTCGCCACCGGTCGGCCGTCCGGCCCGTGGTCGAGCAGCAGGTTGCCCGGGCTGAGGTCGCGGTGGACCACGCCGGCCGCGTGGGCGTGGGCCAGTCCCGCCAGCGCCTGGAGGGCGAGCGGTACGGCCTCGTCCGCCGGCAGTCGCCCGCCGCGTCGGCCCAGCAGGTCCTCAACGCTGCCGCCGCGGCAGTACTCGAGGGTGAAGAAGAAGGTGCCGCCGGCGAACCCGACCTCGTGCAGGGTGACGATGTTCGGGTGGTGCAGGGTGCGGGTGACGGCGACCTCGCGCAGGAACAGGGCCCGCGCCCGGGTGCTCGCCGCCACCTTGGGCAGCATCAGTTTCAGTGCCACCTCCCGGCCCGTCCCCCGGTGGCGGGCCAGGTGGACGGTGCCCATCCCGCCGCGGCCGAGCTGGGCCGACAGCTCGTAGTCGGCGAGCGAGGCGACGGCCCCGCCGCCCTGGCGGGCCAGCGCGAGCAGTTGCCGCAGCACCATGCCGGGTTCGGCGCGGCAGGTCACGCAGACGTAGCTGCCGTCCCGGCCGTCGGCCTCGTCCGCCGTGTCCCGGCCGCAGGCCGCGCAGCGGGCCGGTCGCAGGCGCAGGGTGGGGGCGGACCGGCCGACCCGGAAGACGGTGTCGCCGATCCGGATCTCGTCGCCGTCGGCCAGGTCGTGCTCGGGGAGGTCGAGTGCCGCGCCCTCCTCCGGGCTCTGGTTCCGGGCGCGCTGGCCGATCTTCCTCCCGTTGACGTACGTCCCGTTGAGGCTGCCGAAGTCGCGGATCCGGATGTCGGGCGGGTTGATGTCGAGCAGGCAGTGGTGCCGGGAGACGGTGCGGTGGCGCTCGTCGTCCGGCAGCCGCGGCATGCACTCGGCGGCCCGGCCGAGCAGGCAGGTGGTGCGTTCGGTGAAGACGTGCTCGTCGCCGGTCCCAGGGCCGCCCACCTGGTGGAGGACGACCGTGGCCTCGCTCATGCGGGCCGCCCCGGGCCCTGCTCCGCCATGCGCGTCAGGTGCCGCTGTGCCTTCGCCGATCCCCGTCGGGCGGCCTGCCGGTACCACTCGGCGGCCCGCTCGGGCGAGCCGGCCTCCAGCAGTTCGCCGAGGTTGAGCATGCCCATCGGCTCGCCCGCCTCGGCCGAGCGACGGAACCACTCCTGGGCCTCGGCCACCCGGTCGCTGTAGCGCAGGACGGTGCCCAGGTTGTTCATCGCCTGCGGGTGCCCCTCGTCGGCGGCCCGCCGATACCAGAGCTCGGCCTCGGGCTCGCGTCCGGCCTCCTGCACCAGGTACGCCAGCGAGTACATCGCCTCCGCGTTCCTCTTGTCGGCGGCGGCCCGCAGCCACCGCTCGGCCTCGGCGGTGCGGCCCGCCTCGGACAGCAGCACGCCCAGGATGTACGCGGCCTGGTCCTCGCCCTGTTCCGCCGCTCCGCGGAACCACCGCTCGGCGTCGGCCAGGCGGTTCTCGTCGACGGCGCGGAAGCCGGCGCCGACCATGGCGGGAGCGCAGTCGAGTTCGGCGGCGCGCTGCTGCCAGGACGCGGCCTCGGCGGCCCGGCCTGCCTTCCCCAGCACCACGGACAGGTTGTGCATGGCCAGCGGTTCGCCGAGCTCGGCGGCGCGGCGGAACTGCTGTTCGGCCTCGGCGTCACGGCCCTCGTCGAGCAGCCGGGCCCCCAGACGGATCAGGGCCTCGGCATCGCCGGACCGCGCCTGCCGTTCCTGCCGGGCGACCCGGCTATCCAGCCCCGGGTCGCCGCTCAGCTCCATGATCGCCCGGGTCAGCGGCGCCAGGTCGCTCCCGGCCTTCCCGGACGCCTTCGCGGACGCCTTCTCGGACGCCTTCTCGGACGCCCTCTTGTTGCGCTTACGGCCGAACCACACGACCGCCTCCCCTCTCTCCTCGACACTCCCGTCATGATTGCCGACGGACCGCCAGCTCCCAGTCCAGGCACCAGAGTTGAACGGAACCGTCACCGCGGACGCACACCGCCGAGCCGCCGTCCGGGCCCGGTTCGACCCCGGAGAAGCCGGCCGGACGGCCGGCCAGCACCCGCAGGCAGCGGCCGGTGCCGAGCTCCCACACCCGCAGCGCGCCGTCGTCCTCGCCGAGCGACAGCACGAACCGCCCGTCCGGGCTCAGTCGGAGCGCCCCGGTGCCGCCCGGCTGGTCGTCGAGGACCCGCAGGCAGGCCCCGGTGCGCAGGTCCCAGACCCGGATCGCGCGGTCCTGGCCGCAGCCGGAGACCAGCAGTCCGCGGTCGGCGTCGACCAGCAGCTCGGTCACGGTGGCGGTGTGGCCGTGGAACTCCCGCAGGCGGCGGCCGGTGGGGACGTCCCAGAGCCCGATGGAGTGCTTCGGGCCCGCGGTGACGGCGGTGCGCCCGTGGGGGGAGAGCCAGAGCGCGGGCCCCCAGAGGTTGGGCCCCCGGCCGTGGTCGCCCTCCAGGGTCCGGCGGCAGGCGCCGGTGGCCGTCTCGAACAGCCGGATCCCGTCGTCGGCGCCCCGGGCCAGGACGAACCGCCCGTCCGCGGTGAACGAGGCCGTCCCCGCGCCCAGGGCGAGCCGGGCCGAGCCGAGCCGGGCACCGGTCGCCGCGGACCAGGCGCCCAGGGTCCCGTCGCCGCCCGCGAACAGCACCGTCCGGCCGTCACCGGTGAAGCGGAGCCTGCCGTGCACCCGCGACAGGCCCTCGATCAGCGGCCCGCGCTCGCCGGTCTCCGCAGCGAGCAGCTGGATGCCCCCGGGCACCCGGACGGCCACCGTCCGGCCGTCCGGTGCCAGGGCCGGCGCGCCCCAGGCGCCGTCGTACAGCACCCGGGCGGGCCAGGCCGCCCGCAGTCCGGTGCGGGTCACCCGCCGGTCGCGGGCCAGCTCCTGCCAGGCGGTCAGCACCCGGGGATCGCGCTCGTGGCCGGGCAGGGCCCGGGCCCGGGTCAGCAGGTCGAGGGCGGCGGCGCAGCGACCCGCCGCGTGCTCCCGCCCGGCCCGCTCGACCAGCGCGGCCAGCCGGCTGCTCAGGTCGTCCAGTTCGGCATGCCGCCGGGGGCGGCTGAGCCGGACCGCGGCCGGGTGGGGCTCGGGCAGCGGCCAGCGCCGGGCGGTGCCGTCCCGCCCGGCGGAGAGCAGGTGCCTGCCGTCGGCCAGGAACACCACGGCGTCGACGTGGCCCCGGTGCCCGCGGAAGGTGCGCAGGCATCGGCCGGTGTCCAGCTCCCAGAGGCGGACCGCGCCGTCCAGGCCCCCGCCGGCCAGCAGCCGCCCGTCGGGGCTCAGGGCGAGGCGGTGCCCGGCGCCGTGGCTGGCGGCGATCTCCGCGTCGAGGCCCGGGCCGTGCACCCGGAGCCGGTCGCCGACGGCGGCGGCCACGGTGCGGCCGTCCCGGCTGAGGCAGCACGGTTCGTGCGCGTAGCGGCGTTCCAGCAGCGGGGTCTGTTCACCGGCGCCACCTGGATCGTGCACCGCGACCACTCCCTCGGGGCCGTCGAAGACCAGCAGCCGGCCGTCCGCGGTCGCCTCGACGGTGCCGCCCGAGAAGCCGTCCAGGATGAAGCGGGCCCGGCCGGTCGTCAGCTCCCAGCCCAGGACCGTGCCGTCGCTGGTGCCGCCGACCACCAGGCCCGCCCCGGCGAGCAGCCGCAGCGAGCGGACGGTGGTGCTGCCGGACCGGTAGTACGGGGTGAAGACCCGCAGGCAGCGGCCGTCGCCGAGGTCGAACAGCCGGACCAGGCCGTCGGAGCCGACGCCCACGGCCCGCCGTGCCTCGGCGTCGAGGTCCACCGTGTGCCGCAGCTCGTCCAGCTCCCGCAGGCACCGGCCGGTGGCCACCTCCCAGAGCTTGACGCCGCCGTCGCAGGCCGTGAGCGCCAGCCGGCCGTCGGGGGTGGGCCGGATCTCGATGTCGGGTGCCGCCCGCCGGGTCCGGCCACCGTCCCAGGGCGAATCCGTCCAGCGCTCGTACTCGTACCAGGGCACGGTCCAGCTGGTCGGCTCGGCGGCGGGGCCGACGGCGCCGCGTTCGCGCTGCACCGCGTCGATCAGCGGCCCCAGCCGCGCGGCGCCGCCGTCCGCCCTGGCCGCGTCCAGGGCGGCGAGCAGGTCCTCGTCGGTGAGGCCGCCCTGCCGCCAGCGCATCAGGCCGGAGTTGTAGGTCGCCTCCGGGTGGCGCGGGTCGGCGGCGAGGGCCGCGCCGAAGGCGGCTTCGGCCTCCGGCGCGCGGCCCAGGTCCAGCATCGAGACGGCCCGGTTGTTGAGCTCGTCGGCGCGCAGCTCGGCCTCGCGCGGCTCGCCGCGGTCGATCGCCCGGCCCGTCAACCGGTGGTGGATGTCGGCGAGTTCGTCGGCCACCTCGGCCATCGAGGCGGGCCGGTCGGCCGGGCGCTCGCGCAGGCAGCGGGCCAGCAGCTCGGCGACCGGCTCCGGCAGCGGCGGCGGGCCGACCGCTTCCGGACGCCCGGTCGGGCCGTACGACCCGGGCCCGCGACCGCCACCCGCCCGGTAGGAGGCCAGCGCCTCGCCGACCACCGGGCCCATCAGCCAGGTCACCTCGCCGGTGAACAGCTCCACCACCGACACCGCGAAGCTGTAGAGGTCGGTGCGGTGGTCCAGCGGTTCGCGCCGGGCCTGCTCCGGCGAGGCGTACGCCATGGTCATCCCGCCGCCGGACACCCGTTCACCGCCCGTGGCCCGCGCCTGGGCCAGCCCGAAGTCGGTGACCTTGGCGGTGCCGTCCAGGTCCAGCAGGACGTTGGCGGGCTTGACGTCCTGGTGCACCAGGCCGCGTTCGTGCGCGTGCCGCAGCCCCCAGGCGGTCTCCACCGCCAGGCGCAGGATGCGGGCCGTGGACTCGGCCGGGCCGCCCGCGTAGAGCCGCCGGTCGTCGATCCACTCCCGCAGGCTGCCGCCCGGCAGGTACTCGGCGAAGACCCGGGGCAGCCCGTCCAGGACACGGACGTAGTGGCAGCCACAGACGTGCGGGTGCAGACCGAGCGACACCCAGGTCTCGGCCTCGCGGACGAACCGCTCCTGCTGCTCCGGCGTGCCGAACAGCTCGGGGCGCGGGCACTTCACCGCCAGGTCGACGTCCCACTCCAGGTGCCGCACCCGGTAGACCACGCCCATGCCGCCCTCGGTGTGCACCCGCAGCACCCGGTACTGGTCGGCGACCACCTCGCCGACCGACCAGGGCGCCGGAACCCCGACGGCCGGTCCGGGCACCTCAGGCGGCCCGGTACGGCGGCAGCGCGGCGAACGCCGGTGCCACCACGGCCGTCCGGCACACCGTCCGGGCCCAGGCCCGGGCCAGCGAGAGGGCGTGCCTCGGGAACATCGGGTCCCAGTCGGCGGCGTGGCTGCGCTCGTACGGCAGCTCCGGGTCGTACGGGTGGCCGCCGCTGTCCGTCCCCGCCGGGTCGAGCCTGAGGCGCACCATCGACTCGCGGACGCCGGTGACGCCCGACTCCTGGAACTGGCCGGTCAGCACGGCGGTGACGGTCGACCTGGCGAGCAGGAACGAGCCCCGGAACCGGAAGCCGGTGCGGGAGCCGGGCAGTCGTTCGGACACCAGGGTGTAGAGCGCCGGAACACCGCCCAGCGACACCGCCGCCGCCTCCAGCAGCGAGCCGCCGGCCGCGGCGTGGCCGCGCGCCAGGGTCACCCGCAGCGCCTCGATCCCGTCCAGCCAGACGGGGGCGGGCGGCAGCGCCTCGCGCACGCTCAGCACCACCACGTCGTTCCAGGTGTCCGGGACGAACCACCGGCCCTCGTCGAGCGGTTCGAGGCCGGCGGTGTCGAAGGCCAGCGGGAGCGGGAGCGGAGTTGATGGGGACACGATCGGAAGCTAACACGCGGCCCTGTCAACCGTCAGGCGTGCTCCGATTTCTGATACATCCTCAGATTCTCCCCGGTACGTATTCGTGACAGTGGCCCGATCCGGCACCGGACCTGGGCGAACCGCCCGCGCGCGGCCCTCCACGACCTATGATGCGAGCGATCCGGTTCGACACGTGTTGTCGCGTTGTCACGCCGTCGGGTACGTCGTGAACAAGCCAGGTGGGGGACGATGGTGGACATGTGGGAGGTGCTGGAGCCGGCCGTCGCCCGGGTCTGGCCGAAGGTGCCCGACAGCCTGTCCGAGGCCGAGCGCGAGCGTCTGGAGGCGGAGGTCCTGGTGGCGCTGCGCGCCCTGGAGACCGCGCGCGGCGATGCGCCGTCAGCCGGGACCGAAGGGGCCGACGGGGCCGATCCCGTCGAGGAGGCCGCCCAGGCGGTGGCCGCCGCCTTCGAGGCCTACCCGCCGCTGGGCGACCTCCTCGTCGCCGAGTTCGACGCGCTCGTCGACGGCCAGGAGCGCTTCGGCCCGGACTCTCCCCCGCCCTCCTGGGGTGCGGCGCTGCGCTCGCTGCTCGTCCCCGTCCTCTACGCCACCGACCGCGCGCCGGCCGACGGGAGCGGCACCAGCGCGGCCTACGGCGGCGACCGCGGCCAACTGTCGTACGGGGAAGCCCTGGTGAACGTCCCCGACGACCACCGCATCGGCGCCGTCGAGAAGCCCCGCTGGTGGCGGCTGCGGTTCCGCACCAACCCGGCCCGGGACACCCAGCTCGGCGACGTCACCCCGCTCACCGCCGCCGGGTTCGCCGAGCGGGCCCATGGCCACCACCTCCCCGGGGACGGCGAAACCCCCCGATCGGCACTGGTGTTCGTCCACGGCTACAACGTCTCCTTCGCCGATGCCGCCGTCCGCGCCGCCCAGATCGCCTACGACCTGAACTTCACCGGCCTCCCCATGCTGTACAGCTGGCCGTCCAAGGCCTCCGTCACCGACTACGCGGCCGACGGCAACGCCGCCCGCCGGGCCGTCCCGTACTTCCAGGAGTTCCTGCGGCACGTGCTGACGGACACCGGCGTCGACGAACTGCACGTCGTCGCCCACAGCATGGGCAACCGGGTGGTCGTCGACGCGCTGGCCGACCTGGACACCACCGCGCTCCCCGAGGGCGCGGGCCGGCTCGGGCAGGTCGTCTTCACCGCGCCCGACGTCGACGCCGAGGTGTTCCGCCAGCTCGTGCCCCGGATCGTCAACCAGGCGCGCGGCTGCACCCTCTACGTCTCCGCCAACGACCGCGCGCTCGCCGCCTCCCGCCTCCTCGCCGAACACCCCCGGGCGGGCCAGGCCGGCCCGGGCGTGGTGGTCGCACCCGGCCTGGACACCGTCGACGTCTCCGAGCTCGACACCGGCCTGACGGGCCACTCCTACCCGGGCGACCACCGCTCCGTCCTCTCCGACCTGTACGGGCTGCTGCGCCACGGCCACCGGCCGTCCCAGCGCTACGGGCTGGCCCGGGTCCCGCACCCGGACGGCGCGTACTGGGCCTTCCAGCCGTAACGATCCTCGCGAATCCTCCCCGGCAGCACGACTTCCCCCTCTCCGACGAGCGAGCACACAGGGCATGGCGACGACGAACCCCGCACCGCGAACGACCCACTTCCTGGACAGCTACCCCTTCCGGTGGACCGACCCCGGTGCCGTCGAACTCCGCGACCTGCTCGCCTCCGTCCACTTCCGGGTCAACCCGGTGCTGGAGCTGACCCAGCAGGCGGGCATCGCCCCGGCCGAGGTCAACTGGGACCAGCCGATGTCCCTGGTCTGGTTCGACCTCATCACCGTCGCCCGGAAACAGGAGAAGCTCCGCCCCTTGCTCGACCGGATCGCCGCGGGCCCCGACCAGGCGCTCGCCGCCCGCGTCCGCGAACTGCTCGCCGCCCGGCCCGTGCTCCCCGCCCCCGAGCCGGAGCTCCCGTCGGGCACCTGGGCCGCCTTCCGGGACCCGGACGAGCAGGAACGCCAGATCTTCCGCGCCTCCGGGTTCCAGGACGTCGCGTTCCTGCGCCGCGGCGCCGAACTCGCCACCGCCGTCTGCCGCCTGCTGGTCACCCACGCCGACGGCCAGGCCTGCTACGGCACCGCCTTCCGGATCGGGCCCGACCTCCTGCTGACCAACCACCACGTCCTGTACTCCGACGACCGGCCCGCCGAGGCGATCGAGGCCTGGTTCGGCTACGAGCAGGACCTCGACGGGCGGGAGCTCAGGTACCGCACCGTCCGCTGCGACCCCGCCACCGCCGTCGGCCGGCCCGAGGGCGACTGGGCCGTGATCCGCACCGCCGATCCCCTGCCCGAGGACGCCCTGGTGGTGCCGATCCCCGACCGGGCCACCGTCGCCGAGGGCGACCGGGTCTGCATCATCCAGCACCCGCACGGCCTGGTGAAGAAGCTCGCCGCCCGGCACAACGTCGTCCGGCACGTGGACGAGCAGGTCGTGCAGTACTGGACGGACACCGAGTACGGCTCCTCCGGCGCACCCGTCTTCGACGAGCGCTGGCGGCTGGTCGCCCTGCACCGGGGCCACGTCCGCATCGGGCAGCGGCTCAGCGCCTCGGAGTTCCGCAACGAGGGCCTCCGGATCGAGCGGGTGGCCGAGGGCCTGGCCGCCGCCGGGGTGAGGTGAGCCGGTGGCACTGCTGGACCTGCGCGCGTTCCCGAACGAGGACCCCAGAGCCGGGGAACTGCTCAGGGCCCTCATGTACACGTACGGCCTCCCGCAGCCGGCCCGGCAGGTCGTCGCCCGCGCCGGCATCGCCGAGGCCGAGATCGCCTGGCAGGGGGCGATGCTCGACGTCTGGCCGGACATCGTCGAGAAGGCCGCGGCGACCGGACGGCTGCGCAGGCTCGTCGAGGTCGTCGCCGAGGACCCGAACTCCCGGGCCGCCTCACCGGTGTTCGCGTACCTGCTCGCCGAGCAGCGCACCTCGCGACCCGCCGAACAGACCACCGACCCGTTCGGCCACGGGCTGATCAACGACCGGCAGCGCGCCTTCTTCGACCGGACGTCCCTCCGCTCCCGGCTGCGGGAGATGGTCCTCGACCGCGGGCACCGCGTGCTCACCGTCGAAGGCGGTCCGCGGACCGGCCGGACCTTCACCTGGTTCCTCATCCACCACGTGCTCGCGAGCCAGGGGATCCACCCCTGCCGGATCCGGATGAGCGAGTACACCGAGCCGGTCCGGGTGGCCGAACTCACCGCATTCCTCAACGACGAGTTCCGGGAGTGGAGCGTGCAGATCGACCACCACTCCTCCGAGGACCAGCAGGCGGACCGGCTGGTCAGCCAGCTCAGGGGCCGGATGCGCGAGGAGCGGCGGTCCGTCCCTGCGCAGCCCCGGCACTGGCTCGTCTTCGACGACTCGGAGTCCGTCCGCTTCACCGAACCCGCCCTGCGCGCGGTCGTCCGGCTGGTGCAGGCGGTGGTCGAGGAGGAGATGGCGGACCGGCTGCGGATCGTGCTGCTCGCCTACGACGGCTGGCTGCCGCCGGACGTCGAGGGGTACACCGCCCGGGAACAGCTGGGCCCGATCGGCATCGAGGACCTCCACGACTTCTTCCGGACGGTCGCGGCGGAAGCCGGCCGCCCGATCGACGCCGACACCGCCCGCGGCCTCGCCGCCAAGGTGCTGAGCGAGACCGGCCACGACGGCTGCCTCCCCGACGGCCCGCTCCCCCTGACCACCGCGATCCAGCACACGGCCGCCGGCCTCGGCCGAAGCCTCTACCAGGGATGTTGACGACGGTGACCGAGACCCTCGCCCCGATGCCCGACGCCGTCTACCGTGAACGGACCGTCCTGCTGGGCGCGTTCACCGCCGAGAGCCTGGCGGCGACCACCCCGGGCGCGGACGCGGCCGAACCCGGCGCGCTCCTGCGGGACTTCCTCACCCAGGACTGCGAACGGGCCACCACCCGGGACGGCCGCCGCTGGCGGCTCACCCCCGAGGTCCGCACCCACACCATCGAGACCCTGGGCCACCCGGAACGCCTGCTGGCCACCCTCACCACCGCACCCCGTACGGAGGGCGACGCCGCACGCGACTGGGCCGAACGGTTCCTCGCCGCGCGGAACCCGCCGCTGGAGGAACAGCACTTCGACGAGCTGTACGCGGCCCTCACCGTGGTCGGCTGGTTCCGCGACGCCCCCCGCGCCCGGGCCGCCCTCGCCGACCACGGACTCGACCTGCCCTCCGCCGACGAGGTGCAGCACCACCTCAAGCGGGCCCGGCTGCTGCAACCGCTCCAGGCCCTCGCCGACGAGAGCTTCACCGGACGGGAGGACGAACTCGGCACGCTGACCGACTACGTCGACGCCAAGAACGGCTACTCCCCCTGGCTCCTGGTGCACGGGCCGGGCGGCGTCGGCAAGTCCACCCTGCTGTCGCGCTTCCTCCTGGACCGCGCCGGAGCGGAGTCGGTCGCCCACGTCTACCTGACCTTCGAGCGACCTGAACTGGCGCCGGAACGCCCGCTCACCGTCCTGGCCGAAGCCGTCCGCCAGGTCGCCCTGCTGGCACCGGCCATGCGCGAGCCGGCCGACGCCCTGGAGCACTCCCTCCGCCGCACCGTCGCCGCCGACCTCCGGTCGGAGCGGGACCGCAGCTCCTCCTCCGGGCGCCGGACCTCACGCCGCCACGACACCGACGTACTGCTCCACCGGGTCGGCACCTTCCTGGCGGCCTTCGGGACCGACCACGGCGGCCGGGCGCCGCTGCTCGTCCTCGACACCTTCGAGCGGGTGCAGCGGCGCGGCCAGTACGCCCAGCGCCGCCTGCTACAGGCCCTGGACGACCTGCGGTGGAGCTGCCCGAACCTGCGCGTCATCGCCGCCGGCCGCGCGCCCGTCGACGACCCCCGCTTCCGTTCCCTCCCGCTGGAAGGCTTCGACCCGCCGACGGCCCGCCACTACCTGCGCCGCCAGGTCGCCGAACTCGCCGGGCGCACCGACGAGGAACTCGACCTGGTCACCGACACCGTCGGCCGGAGCCCGCTCAACCTCAAACTGGCCGCCGCCCTGCTCCGCCGCGAGGCCGACGCCCTGCGGGACCCGGCGCTGCACGACCAGCTCCGGCGGAAACTGGAGGCCGAAACCGTCCAGGGCGTGCTGTACCGGCGCATCCTCGACCACCTGGAGGACCCGGACCTGCGCCGCATCGCCAGCCCCGGCCTGATCGTCCGGAAGGTCACACCGGAGGTCATCCGCCACGTCCTGGCCGAACCGTGCGGGCTCGGCGCCGTGGACGAGGACCGCGCGTGGGGCCTGTTCCACCGCTTCCGGGACGAGGTCTCCCTCGTCGAGGAGGTACCGGGGCAGGACGCGGTCCTCCACCGGGCCGACGTGCGCGCCGTCATGCTGCCACTGCTCCGCCGCGACCACGCCGAGGTCGTGGAGCTGATCCACCGGCGGGCGGCCGCCCACTACGAGGACGCCGGCGACCGGGTCGAGGAGCTGTACCACCGGCTCGCCCTCGGCGAACCGACCGCCGCCCTGGACGCCCGGTGGGACGAGGAGGCGGGCCGACTGCTGGAGCCGGCACATGACGAGTTGCCGCCTTGTTCGCAGGTCTACCTCGCCGAGCGGATGGGGAACATCGCCCCTGCGGAACTCCGGGCGCAGGCGGACGACGAGACCTGGGCCCGGCAGGCATTGCGCGCCGGAGACCAGTTCCTCCTGGACGACCGCGCGGAGGAGGTGTTGGCACTCCTCCGGGAACGACCTCACATCCGGTCCTCCGGCTTGCGCATCAGGGCCCTTGCCATCCTGCACCGCTGGGACGAGGTGGACGCCTTGTCAGACGACATCCTCGCCGCCGACCCCACTCCGGTCACCGCAGCAGCGGTACTCACGCTGCGAGCCCACAGTGCCATGAGTCGTGGAGACTTCAGCTCGGCCCACGATCTACTCAACCAGGCCCTGCGGGCGGCAGACGTCATCCAGAACACAATGATCACTCTCGGGATCATTGTGACCCACCTGCGTCTGCACAGGGACGGCGGTTCCCTCGACTCACTCGACGCCCGGCAGCTGCGCGTCCGCGCACTCGCGCTCGTCGACGACCTGAACCTGCACGACGTCGCTCAGGATCCTGAACTCATCCGGCTCGTTGCCGCCGAAATCGGTGACGAAGCGCCCGAGTTGATCGCCCTCACCGCCCGGCAGTCCGGCGTCGGCCTATCCGACGGCGGCGACGCCGCCCTGCTCGAATCCCTCACCCCGGAGGAGCTGCGGGACTTCACCCGGGCCACCGGCGTCAACGTCTCAATCCCCACGGACGACTCCGACACCGAACCCTCGGGCCCCGCACTCACCAGCGTGGACTTCGGCGACGCCGTCAACACCTACCTCGGCGCAGGAGGCAAGCACGCCGAGGCCCTGAACAACGCGGTGGTGGAGAACCTCCGGCACGAGGTGGACTTCGCCGCCCCCTCCGCCCCCGCCCGCGACACCACCCACGACGCCGTCGTCCTCCTCCCCGGCCACATGGGCAGTTCGCTCCTCGACACCGAGACCGGCCGGCACGTCTGGGGCGACCTCAGACCCACCACCCTCCTCCGGCTGAGCCTCACCGACGACTCCTCGCTGCGCGTCACCCCCGACGAGCGGGCGGGCCGGACCGACCGCCTGCGCCCCGACGGCCTGCTGCGCGCCCCGGCCTGGCTCTCGGCGCTCGGCGGCCTGGAGACCTACCAGCCCCTGCTGGACGCCCTGCACGCCACCGTCCTCCACGAGGACGCCGTCCTGCCGTTCCCCTACGACTGGCGGCTCTCCGCCGAGGTGAACGCGCGTCTGCTGGCCGAGGCCGCCCACCGCCACCTGGCGGCCTGGCGCGCGAGCCCGCACCGCCGTCGGGCGGGGGTGCCCGACGAGGAGCCCCGGCTGGTCTTCGTCGCCCACTCCACCGGCGGACTCGTCGCCCGGGCGGCGCTGGCGGCCGATTCCCGGCTGGCGGCGCTCACCCGCGACCTGGTCACCATCGCCACGCCCTTCCACGGCACCCCCGCGGTCGCCGAGATGCTGGTCGGCCGCCGCCGGTTCCTCCCGCGCCCGCTGTCCGGGCTGGCCGCCACCCTGCCGGGGGTGTACGACCTGCTGCCGACCTTCCGCTGCGTCGAGACCGACGACGCGCTGCGCCGGCTGGACCTCGACGACGTCCGCCGCCTCGGCGGCGATCCGGAGCTCGCCGCCGCCGCCATGGCGGCGCGGGCGGCGGAGTCCCGCGCGGCCTTCCTCCCCCGCACCCGCGCCGTGGTCGGCATCGGCCAACCGACCGTGCAGGGCCTGCGGTTGGCTGGGGACGGCCTCGAACCGGTGCTGACGGCACCGCGCGCCCACGACGACGGCCGCCCGTACCGGAGCGAGTCCGGCGAGGCCGTCCGCTGGGACCGCGGCGGGGACGGCCTCGTCCCGCGCGACGCCGCCGCGCCCTCCGCCTCGAACGCCGTGCTGTTCGTGTCCGGCCGGCACGGCACCCTCTGCTCCGATCCGCACGTCCTGGAACTCGTCCGGTCCGTGCTCACCGACCGGCGGCCGGCCAGCGTCCGGCCCCGCCCGGTCAGCCACACCCTCCAGCGCCCGGGCCTCGGCCTGTCCCTCCCCGAAAGGACCGTCCCGGGCCAGCCCTGGCCGCTCATGGTGCACGGTGCGTCACCGGACGACGCCGCCTGCCGCATCACCGACGAGGCCACCGGGGCGACCGTCGCCACGCCCCGGCTGCTCCTCAGCGACGCGACCCTGGTCGCCGCCGTCACCCTCCCCCGCCCGGGTCTCTACCGGGTCACCGTCACCTCCGGCCCCGACCGCGTCAGCGACCTCCTCCTCACCACCGGCCCCGACTGACCCCACCGGCGGACGGGCGGCCGGAGCCCACAGC
>NZ_JBSFJC010000143.1:0-19049 GCF_053597855.1 Kitasatospora sp. NPDC001225 | reverse complement strand
GCGTTGACTTTTGGCACGCTGTTGAGTTCTCAAGGAACGGACGCTTCCTTCGGACCGCCTTCCAGCGGACCCTCCGGGCTTCGTTCTTTCGTGTTACCAGCTTATCAGACGTTTTCCGCTCCGTTTTCCGGAGTTTCATTCATCCGATTTCCCGAACTGGCCGGGTCCGCTTTTCGCGACGTCCACCACATTACCGCATTCCGAGTGTCACTCGAAATTCACACTCACCCGTAGACGGCAATGCCGACGAACCCATTTTCATGGGAATCAGAGTGGGAGTGGGTCTTGCTGAGTGGGGTGGCCGCTCCAGCGACTCGTTCAACACTAGGCCACCTGGACGACATCGTCAAACGTCGAGGGCCGGATCTGTCCAGATCCGGCCCTCGGGGCTCGAAGCCGCAGCTCAGAGCAGGTGTGCTTTCAGCCAAGCCTCAACCGGCAGCCTCCGCCGGCCCGGCTGGCGACCGGCCGTCAGCCGGCGGCGACCAGCTCCGCCGCCGCCAGGTTCCGCTTGCCGCGCCGCAGCACCAGCCAGCGGCCGTGCAGCAGGTCGGCCTCGGTCGGCACCGCCTCCTCGTCCGTCACCTTGACGTTGTTGAGGTAGGCACCGCCCTCCTTGATCGTCCGGCGGGCGGCCGAACGGCTGGGCGACAGCCCGACGGCGACCAGCAGGTCGACCACCGTCTGGAGTTCGGACACCTCGGCCTTCGGGACCTCGGCCAGGGCGGCGGCCAGGGTGGGGGCCTCCAGGTCGGCGAGGTCACCCTGGCCGAACAGCGCCTTGGACGCGGCGACCGCGCGCTCGTACTGCTCCGCGCCGTGCACCAGCGTGGTGAGCTCCTCGGCGAGGGCACGCTGGGCGAGGCGGGCGGCCGGGCGCTCGGTGGTCTCGCGCTCCAGCTCCTCGACCTCCTCCTTCGAGCGGAAGCTGAAGATCCGCAGGAAGGTGGGGACGTCCCGGTCGTCCGCGTTCAGCCAGAACTGGTAGAAGGCGTACGGGGTGGTCAGCTCGGGGTCGAGCCAGACCGTGCCGGACTCCGTCTTGCCGAACTTGGTGCCGTCGGCCTTGACGATCAGCGGCGTGGCCAGCGCGTGGACGGACTTGCCGTCGGCCTTGCGGATCAGGTCCGTGCCGGCGGTCAGGTTGCCCCACTGGTCGCTGCCGCCGGTCTGCAGGGCGCAGCCGTAGCGGCGGTTCAGCTCCAGGTAGTCCATGCCCTGGAGGATCTGGTAGCTGAACTCGGTGTAGCTGATGCCCGCGTCGGAGTTGAGCCGTCGGGCGACGGCCTCCTTGGCGATCATGTTGTTGACCCGGAAGTACTTGCCCACGTCACGCAGCAGGCTGATCGCCGACATCCCGGACGTCCAGTCCAGGTTGTTGACCATGCGCGCCGCGTACGGGCCCTCGAAGTCGAGGAAGCGCGAGATCTGGCCGCGCAGGCGTTCGACCCAGCCGGCCACCGTCTCGGGGTCGTTGAGCACGCGCTCGGCGGTGGGCTTCGGGTCGCCGATCAGGCCCGTGGCGCCGCCGACCAGCCCGAGCGGGAGGTTCCCCGCCTGCTGGATGCGGCGCATGGTGAGGATCTGCACCAGGTTGCCGAGGTGCAGGCTGGGGGCCGTCGGGTCGAAGCCGCAATAGAACGTGACCGGGCCGTCCGCGAACGCCTTGCGCAGTGCGTCCTCGTCAGTGGAAAGGGCGATCAGCCCGCGCCACTGCAGCTCGTCGACGATGTCCGTCACGGTCACGCTTCTCCTTCGATCGGGCGTCCGACCAGTGCTGGCCCGGTTCGGTCGGGCTCCGGGTCGGTACGACTCCAGCCTGATAGAGCCTACGCGGTTCCGGCCAGCGAGTTTCCCCGAGGCACCCCTCCCGGTCGGCCGGTCCGCCGTCCCGGGCCCCTCCCCGATACCGGAAATTCCGTTGTTCGACGGCTACGGGCCCATTCAGAGTGGTTCCACCGCCGTGCGGCGGCAGTGACGTGTGTGGAGACGGTCGTGCCGCCGTGGCACGCCCGCGGGAAGGGTGTGCCGAGTGCGCAACACGCTGGTTCTGAACGCGAGCTACGAGCCCCTGACGACGGTGTCGCTCCAGCGCGCCGTCGTCCTGGTGCTCCAGGACAAGGCCGTGGTGGAGCAGGCGCATCCGCTGCGCTCGATCAGGGGGACGGGCATTGCCGTCCCGGTGCCACGGGTGATCAGACTGCAACGGTACGTACGGGTGCCGTTCCGACAACAGGCTCCGTGGTCGCGGCGCGGCGTCCTGGCGCGGGACCGGCACCTGTGCGCGTACTGCGGCCGGCGGGCCACCACGGTGGACCACCTCCAGCCCAGGTCGCGCGGTGGTGCCGACAGCTGGATGAACACCGTGGCCGCGTGCGCGGAGGACAACCAGCACAAGGCGGACCGCACGCCGGAGCAGGCCGGGATGAAGCTGCTGCGCCGCCCGTTCGAGCCGACGCCGCAGGCCAGCCTGATGCTGGCGCTCGGTCTGCGCGGCTCGGAGGTCCGGGACCTCGCCGACTGGCTGCCGGCCGTACCGGGCCGGCCCGTCTCCGCGGCGTAAGGCGGCGTAAGGCGGCGCGAGGAGGCGCAAGGAGGCCGGAAACCCGGGCGGAGGGCCTCAGTCCTTCGCCCGGTACCCCGCCGCCGTGCCGTAGTTCGTCGAGTGCTCGGGCACCACGACCACCTGCCCGCCGCCGATGAGCACCCGCCCGGAGATCAGCAGCGAGCCGGTGCCGGCCGGGAAGTTGCCCCCGGTCGCCTCCCGGCCGCCCGCCAGCGGGAACCGGCTGAGGCGGGCGGGCTGGTCGCGGCGTTCGTCGGCGGCGAGCACCAGCGACCCGCCGTCGATGCCGACCGCCCGGACGGCGCCCTTGGCGGCGGTCGGCGTCTTCCAGCGCTGCTTGCCGGTGTCCAGGTCGTAGCCGACCGCGGCCACCGGCCCGCCGCCGTTCGGCGGGGCCAGGGTGGTGACCATCGTGCGGCCCTCGAAGTACACCTCGGGAGTGGCCGAAAACGTACCGTGGGCGACGTCCAGCCGGCCGCCGTCGACGGCCACCGGGATCTCGGCGGCCGGGTCGCCGCCCGCGCCCCAGGCGAACACCCGGTCGTCCTCGGGCTTCCCGCCGGTGGTGAGGACCACGGACGGCTCGGCCGACAGCACGGTCACCGTCTTCGGCTGGTTGTTCAGGCCCCGCCACCAGCCGACCTTGCCGTCCGCGGTGTTCAGCGCGACGGCCTGGTCGGCGGGGGTCGAGTCGGCGCAGGAGGAGGCGACGAGCACGGTCTTGCCGCTGACGCCGCCGGACAGGGTGCAGAACTTGCCCTGCCCGGTGTACTGCCAGACGTCCTTCCCGTCGGCGGACTCCCAGGCCAGCACCCGGTCGTCGCCGACGGCGATCACCTTGTCCTCGGTGACGCCGACCCGGGCCGAGTAGGCGCCCTTGGCGTCCGAGAGGCTCTTGGTCCAGACGGTCTTGCCGGTCTTGGTGTCCACGGCGGCCACCAGCGTGCAGGGGCTCTTCGGATCGGCCTGCGGACGGAACAGGGCCGCGCCCAGGCCCGCCGGGTTCACCCCCGCCGACAGCCCGCACGGGACGGCCCCGGCGGCCGGCGGCTCCACCGACCAGGTCGCCTTGCCGCCCGCCCGGTCGTACGCGTGCACCCCGGAGCCGTCGGCCCGGACCACCGCGTCGGCCAGCAGCCAGCCGCCGATCAGCGTGTCGTCGCCCCCGGACGGACCGGCCGCGGCCGGCTGCGCGGCCCACACCCGGTCGTGTGCCACCGCGAAGCCCGGCTCGCCGCCGCTGCTCGCCGCCGCGCTGCCGCCGCCCTCGGCGCCGACCATCAGCCCGGCCGCCACCAGCACTCCCAGCGCGGCCACCCCGGCGCCGGTCCGCACCAGCAGGGCCTTGCGGCTGGGCATGTGCTCCCCGGTCAGCACCGCGTCGGCGGCCTTCCGGGCCTTGGCGGAGAGCGAGGAGCCGGAGCCCTCACCCGTGCCGGAACCGCCGCCGCCCCCTCGACGGGCCGCGGCCCTCGACCGCGGGGCCGGCTCGGCCTGCGGCTCGGGGGCCCGCACCGGAGTGGTCGCCGCGGGCTCCTCGGGGACGGGCGCCGGCCCGGCCTCCTCGATGTGCACGTAGCCGTCCGCCGAGTACTCCGCCCCCGCCGGGACGTACAGCCCCTCGTCGGCGGGCTGCTGCGGGGCGGCGTACGGCGCGTAGGGCTGGTGCGGCTGCGCGTGGTCCGGGTACTGCGGGTACGGCTGGTACTGCTCCTGGCCGCCGTACGGGCCCTGGACGTAACCGCCCTCGACGTAGCCGCCCTCGACGTAGCCGGTCGGGCCGACACCGCTCTGCTCGTAACCGGCCTGGTCGTACCCGCTCCGGCCGTAGCCGGCCTGGTCGTACCCGCTCTGGTCGTAGCCGGTGGGCCCGTAACCGCCCTGGCCGGACTGCGTCTGCTGCTGCCCGTACTCGGCCGAGCCGTAGCCCTGCTGCGGCGGCCACTGCGACGGCTGCTGCGGTACCTGCTGAGCTGTCTGCTGCTGCTGCTCGGCGTACCCGCCGTACCCACCGCTCTGCCAGTCCGGGTGGCTCTGGGGCGGCCACGGCTGCCGGTCGTGGGCGTCTCCGAAGGGCTCCTGCGCCATCCGTTCCGTCCCTCCCGAGCCCCGCCCGCCTGCCGATGCGGCAGTCAGCATCTCACGCCCGCCCGGGGGCGCGGCCCGGGCCCTCGCCCGTACGGTCCCGGGCCGGCCGGTCCTGCGGCGGCGTCAGGAGGCCGACTCGGCGCGCAGGGCCTCGTCGATCCGGGCGGCGAGGGTGAAGTCCAGACCGGTGAGGCCGCCGGCGCTGTGGGTGGACAGGACGAAGCGCAGGGTGCGCCAGCGGATGTCGATGTCGGGGTGGTGGTCGAGCGCCTCGGCCTGCTCGGCTACGGCGACGACCACCCGGACCGCCGCCGGGAAGTCCGGGGCGTCGGCGGTACGGGCGATGCTGTCGCCCTCCCGCGTCCACCGGGGCAGCGCCGCCAGGGCCGCCGTGATCTCGTCCTCGTTCAGCCGTGCCCTGCTGCTCATCGCCGCGCTCCTGCTGGATGGTCGGTCCGGGGTGCCGGATTTCCGGTACGTCCGCAGTTCCGGGACGTCCGGGGTTCCGGTGTCAGGCGGCCTTCCGGCGCGGACGGGTCACCAGCTCGCCGCCGCAGTTGGGGCAGCCGCCGGCCATGGCCTCGGTGCAGTCCGAGCAGAAGGTGCACTCGTAGGAACATATCGAGGCGCCGCCGTCCGCGGTCAGCGACACCGCGCAGCGCTCGCAGCTCTCACGCATCTCCAGGGCCATGGCGTACTCCTCCGACGTTCCGATGTTCCGACGTTTCGATGCCCCGACACCCTGCCGGGCCCGACGGCCTGACGGCCCTTCAGCTCAACAGCAGCTTGGCGACGGCCACGAGGCCGACCACCACGATGACCCCGCGCAGCGCCGTCGGCGGGAGGCGGCGGCCGACCTTGGCGCCGACCAGGCCGCCGACCAGCGAGCCCGCCGCGATCAGACCGGCGGCGGTCCAGTTCACCGTCGAGGTGAAGAGGAAGAAGAGCGCGGCGACGGCGTTGACGATCATCGCCAGGGCGTTCTTCACCGCGTTGATCCGCTGGAGGTCCTCCTGGAGCAGCATGCCCATCAGGGCCATCAGCAGCACGCCCTGCGCGGCGCCGAAGTAGCCGCCGTAGATGCCGGTCAGGAACACCCCGACCAGCAGGACCGGACTGCCGTCCGGATCGCCGCCGGGGCGGCGGCGGGCGGCGACGGCCTTGGCCACCCGGGGCTGGATCACCACCAGCACGAGTGCGAGCAGGATCAGCACCGGGACGATCGCGTCGAAGGCCCCGCTCGGCAGCCTGGTCAGCAGCAGCGCGCCGACCAGCCCGCCGAGCAGCGAGGCGGTGCCCAGGCGCAGCACCCGGCGGCCCTGGTCGGCCAGTTCGCGGCGGTACCCGATCACGCCGCTGAGCGAGCCGGGGACCAGGCCGAAGGTGTTGGAGACGTTGGCGGTGACCGGCGGGAGGCCCACGGCGAGCAGGACCGGGAAGGTGATCAGGGTGCCGGAGCCGACGATGACGTTGATCATCCCGGCGCCGACGCCGGCCACCAGGACGGCGATCGACTCCCAGAGCGTCATGGGTCACCTCTCCTCTCGGTCCTGTCCGAGGGGATCATGCCGGACGGCCCCGCGGCTCTACCAGACCCGCCCACGATTCGGGACGCACCTCACAACGTGCGCGCGCTCCACCGACGCCGCACAAGGCCGAGGGCCCGCCGCCTCTCGGCAGCGGGCCCTCGACGGAACTCGGTCCGACCGGCCACTCCGGCTCGGTCACTCCGATCCGGTCATTCCGGGTCGGTCACTCCGGGTCGATCTTCGGGTACTCCCGGGCCGGGTCCACCCGGGGACGGGCGGCGCCCTTCTCGGTGTCCACCGGCCGCGGGCCGGAGGCCGGGTCCAGCGGCACCTGGGTGGCCGCCGGGGCCGCCGGGGCCACCTGCGGAACGGTGGGCGCCGCGACCGCGCCACCGTTCATCCCGCCGGTCAGGCCGCCGAAGGCGCCGCCGAGGCCCTTGAGCGCGTCGCCGACCTCGCTGGGGATGATCCAGAGCTTGTTGGAGTCGCCCTTGGCCAGCTCGGGCAGCGTCTGGAGGTACTGGTAGGCGAGCAGCTTCTGGTCGGCGTCGCCGTCGTGGATGGCCTCGAAGACCGTCCGGATCGCGGCCGCCTCACCGTCGGCGCGCAGGACCGCGGCCTGTGCCTCACCCTCGGCACGGAGCACGTCGGCCTGCTTCTCACCCTCGGCCTTGAGGATCTGGGCCTGGCGCTGGCCTTCGGCGGTGAGGATCGCGGCGCGCTTGTCACGGTCGGCGCGCATCTGCTTCTCCATCGAGTCCTGGATGGAGGTCGGCGGCTCGATCGCCTTCAGCTCGACGCGGTTGACCCGGATGCCCCACTTGCCGGTGGCCTCGTCCAGGACGCCGCGCAGACCGGCGTTGATGACCTCGCGCGAGGTCAGGGTGGACTCCAGGTCCATCGAGCCGATGATGTTGCGCAGCGTGGTGACGGTCAGCTGCTCGATCGCCTGGATGTAGCTGGCGACCTCGTACGTCGCGGCCCGGGGGTCGGTCACCTGGTAGTAGATGACGGTGTCGATGTTGACGACCAGGTTGTCCTGGGTGATCACCGGCTGCGGCGGGAACGGCACGACCTGCTCGCGCAGGTCGATCCGGTTGCGGACCCGGTCGATGAACGGGACGACGATGTTCAGCCCTGCGTTGAGCGTCCGGGTGTAGCGGCCGAAGCGCTCCACGATCGCGGCGCTGGCCTGCGGGATGACCTGGATCGTCTTGATCAGCGCGATGAAGGCCACCACGACCAGGACGACCAAAACGATAAGGACGGGTTCCACGGACTCTCCCCTAGACGACCAGGGCGGTCGCGCCCTGGATTTCGACGACGTCGACCTGTTGTCCAGGCTGGTACACCTGGCCCGGGTGGAGCGCGCGGGCCGACCAGATCTCGCCGTTCAGCTTGATCCTCCCGCCCTCCCCGTCGACGGTTTCCGCGACGACCGCGGTGGCGCCCTGGAGCGCCTCGATGCCCATCTTGACCTGCGGCCCGCTACGGAGCTGCCGGTAGGCGATCGGGCGGACGAAGACCACCAGGGCGACCGAGACGGCGACGAAGGTCACGGTCTCGAGGACCACTCCCCCGCCCAGCGCGGCCACGCCGGAGGCGGCCAGCGCCCCGACCGCGAACATGGCGAACTCCGGCATCGCGGTGAGCACCAGCGGTATGCCGAGCCCTGCGGCGGCCAGGAGCCACCAGATCCAGCTGTCCACATGTCCATCCTAGGGAGCGAAGGCCTTCGAAGCGGACAGTTCCCGCAGGTCGAGGGGCGGAAACCGGTCGCGCGTGCGACCGGTTCCCGACGGCCGTCCGGATGAACGACAGGAACGGGCGGACGGGGCCTCAGCCCAGCGGCAGACCCTGCGCCGACCAGCGGTCTCCGTGCCGCTCCAGGGTCAGCGGCAGGCCGAAGCACTTGGAGAGGTTGCGGGCGGTCAGCTCGGTGTCGATCGGGCCGGCCGTGAGCACCTTGCCCTGACGGATCATCAGGACGTGGGTGAAGCCGGGCGCGATCTCCTCGACGTGGTGGGTGACCATCGCCATCGCCGGGGCGAACTCGTCCTGGGCGAGCGCGCCGAGCCGGCGGACCAGGTCCTCGCGGCCGCCGAGGTCCAGGCCGGCGGCGGGCTCGTCGAGCAGCAGCAGCTCGGGGTCGGTCATCAGGGCGCGGGCGATCAGGGTGCGCTTGCGCTCGCCCTCGGAGAGGGTGCCGAACTTCCGGTCGGTGAGGTTGGCCATGCCGAGGCGGTCGAGCAGGGCCAGGGCACGGGACTCGTCCGACTGCTCGTAGGTCTCCTGCCAGGTGACCGTCATGCCGTACGCGGCGGTGAGGACGGTCTGCAGCACGGTCTGCTCGGCCGGCAGCTTGTCGAACATGGCGGCGCCGGCCAGACCGATCCGGGAGCGCAGCTCGAAGACGTCGATCTCGCCGAGCTTCTCGCCCAGCACCGTGACCTTGCCCGAGGTCGGGAACAGGTACGAGGAGGCGATCTGCAACAGCGTGGTCTTGCCGGCGCCGTTCGGTCCCAGGATGACCCAGCGCTCGCCCTCGGAGATGGACCACGAGACCTGGTCGACCAGCGCGCGCCCCTCCCGGACCACGGATACGTCAACCAGCTCCAGCACGTCGCTCATGCCTATGCCTTCCCCAAAAAACAAGATTCTCGGCCGTCGGTGCGGGCGGCGAGCCTACTCCGGCAGCCGGTGGGCACGGGGTGGGTGCGCCGCACACGCATGGGCAAACCTACGCCACGCGGATGACCGGCGATTCCGTAGGCTGGCCGGATGCTCGTGACTCCAGCCGACAATCCGTACGAAGAGCCCCGTTCGGGGCGGCTCACCGCATGGGGCAACGCCCAGCTGGCGGGCCTGGTGCCGCCGGACGACGCCGCCGCGGCCGTCCTGGGCGCCGACGAGCGCCACCGGGTCACCGGCCTGCCCGGCGACGGGCCCGGCGAGCAGCACGGGCTGACCTGGGCGCTGGGGCGGCTGCGGGTGCTCGGTGTGAAGGGCCTGCGCCTCGCGCTGCCCTCGGCCGGGCACCCGCTCGGACTGACCGGCCCGAAGGCCTTCAACGAGCGGGCCATGCGGGCCGGCGAGGCCGTCCTGGCCGTCGGCGCACCGCTCGGGCTGGTGCCGGAGGTGGAGGAGTACGGGCCGGCCGGCGACCGCTCGGCCACCGTGCTGTGGCGCTGCCATGAGGTCAACGACACACCTCCGGCGGACGTCCCGTCGCTCCACGAGGCCGAGCGCGAGCTGGCCGAGGGGCTGCGGGAGGCGACCGTCCTGCTCACCCGTCTCGACGTGGCCGGTGCCGGGCCCGAGGCCCTGCGCGCCCTCGACGCCTACCGCCGGCGCGGCCACAGCGAGCCGCTGGCCCCCGGCTACCCGCCCCGGGCCGTCCGGGTCCTGGAGTCGGCCCGCCAGGTGTCCGCCCTGCTCGCCATCGCCTCGGGCGGGCACGGCGCCGCCGTCAGCGCCTCCGAGATGGCGGCCCGGCAGTCCGCCCTGGCCCCGCTGCGGCGCACCGCCCGACGCGCCCAGGTGGCCGCCTACAACGCCCTCGTCGACGAGCGGGACGACCGCTGAGCGGAGGGGCACCCCCGGCGCGCTACGCCTCGCGGGTCTCGCCGTGGCGGACGGCCCAGAGTGCCGCCTGGGTGCGGTCGGCCAGGTCCAGCTTCATGAGGATGTTGGACACGTGGGTCTTCACGGTCTTCTCCGACAGGTGGAGGCTGCGGGCGATCTCCCGGTTGGAGCGGCCGTCGGCGATGTGGCCGAGCACCTCGCGCTCGCGCTCGGTGAGCGTGCCGCCGCGGCCCTGGGGGGCGCGCGGGCTGTCGTCGGAGAGCAGGGCGGCGGCCAGTTCGGGCTGGAGCAGGACGTGGCCGGCGTGCACCGAGCGGATCGCGCCGGCCAGCGCCTCCGGGTCGACGTCCTTGTAGACGTACCCGGCGGCGCCGGCCCGCAGCGCGGGGACCATCGTGCGGTGCTCGGTGAAGCTGGTGACGATCAGGATCCGGGCCCGGCTGCCCTCCCCCTTGAGGGTGCGCAGCGCCTCGATGCCGTCGACGCCGGGCATCTTGAGGTCCATCAGGACGACGTCGGGGTCGAGTTCACGGGCCCGTTCGACGCCCTCCGCCCCGTCGGCGGCCTCCCCGACCACCTCGATGTCGTCCTGGACCTCCAGGAAGGTGCGCAGCCCGCGCCGGACGACCTGGTGGTCGTCGACCAGCAGGACGCGGATCGACGGTGTGCTCTCAGGCACCGGGGACCTCCATCTCGACGAGCGTCCCCCGACCGGGGGCCGACTCCAGGGTGAGCGTGCCGCCGACGGCGGCCGCGCGGTCGCGCATCGAGGCCAGGCCGAGGTGGCGGCCGGCCCGTCGGACGGACTCCGGATCGAAGCCGCGCCCGTCGTCGTGCACCCGCAGCACGGCGCCGCGCGCGGGCGTCCCGGCCAGGGTGACGGTGACCCGGCGGGCGCCGGAGTGGCGCAGCGCGTTGTGCAGCGCCTCCTGGGCGACCCTCAGCAGCGCGGCCTCCTGGGCGGGCGGCAGCGCCCGGACGCCGTCGGCGGCGAAGGCGACGTCGGCGGTGTGCGCCCGGTCGAGGACCTGCACCTGGGAGGCGAGGGTGGCGCTGAGCCCGTCCTCCTCCAGGGCGGCGGGGCGCAGTTCCACGACGACGGCGCGCAGTTCGTCGGCGGCCTCGGCGGCCAGCCGGGCGACCTCGGCGAGTTCGGCGCGGGCCCGGGCCGGGTCGCGGTCGACGAGCTTGGCGGCCGCCTTGGCCGTGAGGCGGAGCGAGAAGAGCTTCTGCGAGACGGCGTCGTGCAGGTCGTGGGCGATCCGGGCCCGCTCGCCGGCCAGCGTGAGCTCGCGGCTGCGCTCGTACAGCCGGGCGTTGGACAGGGCGAGGCCGGCGTGCGCGGCGAGGATCCGCAGCAGTTCCTCGTCGTGGTCGGTGAACTGGCCGCCGCCGCGCTTGTTGGCGAGGAAGATGACGCCCATCACCTGCGGCTCGTCCTCGGCCGCGTCGGTGTCCAGGATCGGCATGCCGAGGAAGGCGTCCATGTCGGGGTGGGCCTCGGGCCACCCCTCGAAGGCGGGCGCCTTGCGGACGTCCACCAGCCGGGTGGGGCCGGTCTCGTGCAGCATCGCGGCGAGCACGCCGTGCTGCCGGGGCAGCGGGCCGATCGCCCGCCACTGCTCGTCGGTGACGCCGTCGACGACGAACTGGGCGAAGCCGCCGTGGTCGTCGGGCACGCCGAGGGCCGCGTACTCGGCGCCGAGCAGGCCGCGGGCGGAGGCGGTGATGCGGCGCAGTACCTCGCGGACCTCCAGGTGCCGGCTCATGGCGAGCAGCGCCTGGCTGACGGCCTCGATCCCGGCCAGGCACGGTTCGCAGGCGGGCAGCGGGCCGTGGTGGGCCGCGTGGTCTCCGGAGGTGCTGGGCATACGGCCAAACTACCGCCGCCGTGACGGCCGCCGCGTCCGTCCCCGGCCGCCCCGGGCCCGGGTCCGGGGACCTAGGACCCGCGCCCCGGGAGGGCCCGCCCGGAAACGCGGAGGGGCGGCCCTCCCGGGTGGGAGGACCGCCCCTCGGACTGCCGTCCGAGACGTCGGGGAAGGGGTCAGCCCTTCTGCATGACCTCGGGCTCGTGCCGGCGCTGGAGCCGGGTGACGAGGACGCCGATGACGACCGAGATGGCCACCAGCACGCCCGCGTCGATCGCCCACTGGGCGACGCTGTGCTTCCAGAGCGGGTCGTAGTTGGGGTTCTGGAAGTCCTTGTTCCAGGGGCCCATGAGCGTGGACAGGTCCAGCGTGGTGGACACGATGCCGGTGCCCCAGCGGGCCGGCATCAGCCAGGCGACCTGCTCCAGGCCGGGCTTGCTGAAGATCTGGAAGAGGCAGCCGGTGAAGACGACCTGGACGATGGCGAACATGACCAGCAGCGGCATGGTCTTCTCGGCGGTCTTCACCAGCGCGGAGATCATCAGGCCGAACATCATCGCGGCGAAGCTGAGCAGGATCATGCCGACGGTCATCTCGACGATCGGCAGGTTCTTGACGAGCAGGCCGTGCTCGGGGAGCTTGCGCGGCAGGAAGCCGACGGCGGAGATGATCGCGCCCTGGATCACGCTGAAGAAGCCCAGCACGATGATCTTGGACATCATGTACGCCGAGCGGGAGAGCCCGGTGGCCCGTTCCCGTTCGTAGATCGCCCGTTCCTTGATCAGCTCGCGGACCGAGTTGGCCGCTCCGGAGAAGCAGGCGCCGATCGCCAGGATCAGCAGGATCGTCGCGGCCCCGTTGTTGAGGTGGAGCTGGGTGTTCGGGTTGGGCGCGAGCCCCGGTTCGTTGGGGATCAGCACGCTGACCGCGCCGATCACCGCGGGCAGCAGCACCGACAGCGCCAGGAAGCCGCGGTCCGAGGCGAGCACCGACATGTAGCGGCGCATCAGGGTCCACAGCTGCGAGCCCCAGCTCTGCGGCTTGGGCGGCTTGACGGCCTCCTGGGCGACCTGGACGTGCTGCACCTCGCCCGCCTCGACGGTCGGGGCGGAGTACTGCTGGTAGTGGACCGAACCGCGGTAGCGGCCGGCCCAGTCGTGGTCCGGGTAGTTCTCGAAGGCCTGGAAGACGTCCGCCCAGGTCTCGTACCCGAAGAAGTGCAGCGCCTCGTCCGGCGGGCCGAAGTAGGCCACCGAGCCGCCCGGCGCCATCACCAGCAGCCGGTCGCAGAGCGCGAGTTCGGCCACCGAGTGGGTGACGACCAGGATCGTGCGGCCGTCGTCGGCCAGGCCGCGCAGCATCTGCATGACCTCGCGGTCCATGCCCGGGTCGAGGCCCGAGGTGGGCTCGTCCAGGAAGATCAGCGAGGGCTTGGTGAGCAGTTCCAGGGCGACCGAGACGCGCTTCTGCTGGCCGCCGGAGAGCGCGGTGATCTTGTTGTCGGCGCGCTTGTCGAGGCGCAGCTCGTACAGCACCTCGTCGATCCGGGCCTCGCGCTCCTTCGCCTCGGTGTCCCCGGGGAAGCGCAGCCGGGCCGCGTACTTGAGGCCCTTCCGGACGGTGAGCTCGCGGTGCAGGATCTCGGACTGCGGCACCAGGCCGATGCGCGAGCGGAGTTCGGCGAACTGCTTGTAGAGGTTGCGGCCGTCGTACAGCACCTCGCCGCGGTCGGCCGGGCGGTAGCCGGTGAGGGCGCGCAGCAGGGTCGACTTGCCGGAGCCGGACGGGCCGATGACGGCCACCAGGGACTTCTCCGGGACGCCGAAGCTGACGTCGTCGAGCAGGACCTTCTTGCCGCCCTTGTGGTCGACCTCGACGGTCAGGTGGCGGGCGGAGAAGGAGACGGCGCCGGTGTCGACGAACTCCTGCAGCTGGTCGCCGACCAGGACGAAGCCGGAGTGGCCGACCGTCAGCCGGTCCTGCGGGCCCATCAGCTGACGCTGCACCCGCTGGCCGTTGAGGAAGATGCCGTTGTGGCTGCCGAGGTCGACGATCTCGTAGCGGCCGTCCGGGAGCTGGCGCAGCTCGGCGTGGTGGCGGGAGACCTGGAGGTCGGACACCACGATGTCGTTGTCGAGCGCGCGGCCGATCCGGACGGTGCGCATCGCCGAGGTCAGGTTGCGGATGATGGTCGGCTGCGGCCCGCCGTCGTGCGGCGGGGGCGGGAAGCCCTGCTGCGGGAAGCCGCCGTGCTGGGGCTGGGGCTGCTGCTGCGGGGCCGGCCGGTCCTGCGGCGGCGCGTACTGCTGCTGCGGGAACGGCGGCTGGGCCTGCGGCTGGCCGGGCCAGGCCTGCTGCGGCTGCTGCTGGTACGGGTCGTGCTGCGGCCAGCCCTGCTGCGGGGCGGGCTGCTGGGGCGTGGGCACCGGGCCGCGGCTGGTGGCGGCCTCGTGCATCGGGGTGGCCTGCGGGGCCGCGGCGTGCGGGGCGGCGGCCTGCGCGGGCGCGGAGAAGCCGAGCCGGGGGCCGTTCTCCGGGTTGCCCAGGTTCACCACCGCACCGGGGAACAGCTGGGCCTGGAGGGTGCGGGCGCCGGCCACGTACGTTCCGTTGGTGCTGCCGTGGTCGTCCAGCTGCCAACCGCTGCCGTTGAAGCCGATGGTCCCGTGCTGCCAGGAGACCCTCGCGTCGTCGAACGTGAAGTCCGACTGCGGGTTTCGCCCGATGGTGTAGGACCGCCCGGGCTCCAGAGTCCGCTGCTGTCCGTTGATCTCGATGACGAGTTGCGGCACTGCTCGCCTGCCCCGCTCTCTCGGTTCCCCCGAATTGTGGCCCCGGCCGGGGCCGCGATGTTCCTGTGACTGCCGGGGGAATCATTCCAGCCCGCCGACCGCCGGTGAAAGTCGGCCCGGGCGACTGTGACCAGGCTGCTACCGAGCCCGGACCTGCGGCGTCCCGCGAGGTGGGACGGGTGCTCCCGGGCCCTCGGGCGCCCGGTAGCGTGGGAGGCACCATGAACGCATCGCCCCTGGCCGCTGAGCCCCTCCCCGCCGCCCAGCACCGGACCGCGGACGAGCGCACCCTGCTCGTCAAGGTGTTCGGCAAGGACCGTCCCGGCATCACCGCCGGCCTCTTCACGACGCTGGCCGGTTTCGGCGTCGACGTCATCGACATCGAGCAGGTCGTCACCCGTGGGCGCATCACGCTGTGCGCCCTGGTCACCCCGCCCACCGCACCCGGCGCCGAGGGCGGGCTGCGGGCCACCGTCCACCGATGGGCCGACGAGCAGAAGCTCCAGGCCGAGATCCTCTCCGGCATCGGTGACAACCGGCCGCGCCGTGAGGGCCGTTCGCACGTCACGGTGCTCGGCAACCCGCTGACCGCCGCCGCCGTCTCCGCGCTCACCTCCCGGATCACCGCCTCGGACGGCAACATCGACCGTGTCTTCCGGCTCGCCAAGTACCCGGTGACGGCGGTCGAGCTGGCCGTCTCCGGTGTGGCCACCGACGAGCTGCGGGCCGCGCTGGCCCAGGAGGCGGCCACCCAGCGGGTGGACGTCGCGGTGGTCGCCGCCGGTCTGGAGCGCCGGGCCAAGCGCCTGGTGGTCATGGACGTCGACTCCACGCTCATCCAGGACGAGGTGATCGAGCTGTTCGCCGCCCACGCGGGCTGCGAGGAGGAGGTCGCCGCGGTGACGGCGGCGGCGATGCGCGGGGAGCTGGACTTCGCCGAGTCGCTGCGGGCCCGGGTGGCGCTGCTGGCCGGGCTGGACGCCTCGGTGACCGAGAAGGTGCGCGCCGAGGTCCGCTTCACGCCGGGCGCGCGCACCCTGATCCGTACGCTCCAGCGCCTCGGCTACCAGGTCGCGGTGGTGTCCGGCGGCTTCACCCAGGTCACCGACCACCTGGTGGAGCAGCTGGGGCTGGACTTCGCGGCCGCGAACACCCTGGAGGTGGTGGACGGCCGGTTCACCGGCCGGGTGGTCGGCGAGATCGTGGACCGGGCGGGCAAGGCCCGCTGGCTGGCCCGCTTCGCCGAGCAGGCGAAGGTGCCGCTGGAGCAGACGGTGGCGATCGGCGACGGCGCCAACGACCTGGACATGCTGAACGCGGCCGGCCTCGGGGTGGCGTTCAACGCCAAGCCGGTGGTGCGGGAGGCCGCCGACACCGCGGTGAACGTGCCGTTCCTGGACACCGTGCTGTACCTGCTGGGCATCACCCGCGAGGAGGTCGAGGCCGCCGACGCGCTGCACGGCACCCCGACCGAGTAGGGCCCGCCCGGCGGCCGATGGAGTGAGGCGGCCGCCCGGAGAGGGCCTGTGGACGTACCAGAGGGGCGCGCGGATTCGATCCGCGCGCCCCTCGTGTACGGTCCCGCGGTCAGTCCTGCGGCGTGTGGTACGAGACCAGCTGGGCCACGCCCGGCTCGACGCCCTTCCAGGAGCCGCTGAAGCTGAGCACCGCGACCGCCGCCGTCGGGAAGCCCCCGAGGCGCAGCCGCTCCAGCGCGTCCGGATCGCCCGCGTCCCCGGCCAGCACCTGGGTCAGCCCCAGCACGCCCGGGTTGTGGCCGACCAGCACCACGTCCGCGTACTCCTCCGGGGTCTCCTGGAGGACGGCGATGATCTCCCCGGGGCTGGCCTCGTAGACCCGCTCCTCGTACACCGTCCGGAGCGGCCGCTGCGGCAGCTCGTGCACCGCCAGCTTCCAGGTCTCGCGGGCGCGCAGCGCGGTCGAGCAGAGCACGTAGTCGGGGCTGATGCCGGAGTCGACCAGCCAGCGGCCGGCGTCCGGGGCCTGGTGACGGCCCCGGTCGGCCAGCGGCCGGTCGTGGTCGTCCACGCCGTTCGGCCAGTCGGCCTTGGCATGGCGGAGAACGATGATCCTGCGGGGCGTGTCGGCGCTCATACCCAGCAAGCTTGGCAGAAAAGCGGCCCGGCGGCGCGATGCCCCGGGATGCCGCCACTCCGAGGGACGACCCGTGTCACCATGCCCCGTTCACCGGGGCGTCAGCCGGCGTACGGCCGTCCGTCAGCCCATCGTGGCGGCGACGGTGGCGATGATCGACACCAGCACCGCGATGGCGGCGAAGGCGAGGGCGATGCGGCCGAGCTGCTTGCGGCCGTCGGTGGGGTTGGGATCGAGAACGGGCATGTCCGGAAGTCTCCCACTCCGAACACGCCCGCCGTCCGCCGACCCCGCCCCCTTGGCCGGGTCTTGACCCGCCCGTCGGGGCCCGGCCCTCCCCGCGCGTCCTCACACCCCCGGCGGGGGCGTCACGCCGCGGCCCGCTCCGCCGGGTGCACCGCCTCGTCCTCGATGTGCCGGGCCCGCGCCGCGCGCAGGCCGAACAGCATCTGCGGCACCAGCAGCAGCGACAGGAAGCCCAGCGGCCAGTACCACTCGCCGGTGGCCCCGTAGAGCCAGCCGACCAGGATCGGACCCGGGATGGACACCAGGTAGCCGATGCCCTGGGCGAAGGCGGAGAGCTGCGCGACCCCGCCCGCGGACCGGGCCCGCAGTCCGATCATGGTCAGCACCAGCGGGAAGGCGCAGTTGGACAGGCCCAGCAGGACCGCCCAGAGCCAGGCGCCCCCGGCCGGGGCGATCGCCAGACCGGCGTACCCGGCGATGCCGCAGCAGGCCAGCAGCACCACGAACAGCCGCTGGTCGCCGCGGCGGGCGGCCAGGTTGGGCAGCACGAAGGAGACCGGCACGCCGATCACCATGGTGACCGCGAGCAGCACGCCGGTGGTGCCCTCGCCGATGCCGGCGTCCTGGAAGATCTGCGACATCCAGCCCATGACCACGTACGCGCCGGTGGCCTGGAGGCCGAAGTACCCGGCCAGCGCCCAGGCGGTCCGGCTGCGGGTGATCGGCAGCCGGACGGGGGCGGCGGCGCCGCCGGCCCGCTCGCCGCGCTCCCGCTTGGCGATCAGCACGAACAGCCAGAGCACCAGGGCGAGCGCCCCCAGGACGGCCCAGACGCCCAGGCCGTAGCGCCAGTCGCCGCCGAGCGACTTGGTCAGCGGCACGGTGACGGCGGCGGCCAGCGCGGTGCCGGCGGACAGCGCCATCGAGTAGAGGCCGATCATCGGCCCGACCCGGTCCGGGAAGTACCGCTTGATCACCACCGGCAGCAGCACGTTGGAGACCGCCACCCCGGCCAGGGCGAGGGCGGTGAGCAGCAGGAACACGGCGGTGCCGCCGGCGAACGAGCGGGCCAGCACGCCCGCCGTGATGGCGCCCATGCCCGCCGTGACGACCGCGATCGGACCGATCCGACGGGCCGCCGCGGGCGCGGCGAAGCCGAACAGCCCGAAGCAGAGCGACGGGACGGCGGTGAGCAGCCCGGCGAGCGTCGGGTTCATCCCGAGGTCGTCGCGGACCTGCTTGAGCAGCGGCCCGAGGCTGGTGACCACGGGGCGCAGGTTGAAGGCGGCGGCGGCGATCGCGACGGCGAACAGCACGCCGAGGTACTTGGCGGAGCCGGAGGCGGCGGGCCGCTCTTCGGTCGGCGGCCGGCTCTCGGTCCGGGAGGAAGCGGTGGTGTCTGCTGCGGGCATAGAGAGCATCATAGAATGATGGGATGAATTGATGCACCTTGGAATTGGCATGATGTGCCGACCGTTCATCCACCGGCCACCTCCCACCCAGGCCCCACCCGAGCCGTAGCCGCAAGGAGTCCCCCGTGGCGCTGTCCTCGCCGAGGCGCACCCCGCTGTCCGACCAGGTGATCGCACAGCTGCGTGCCCAGATCACTTCCGGGGAGTGGCCGGTCGGCTCGCGCATCCCCACCGAGGCCGCCCTGGTCGAACAGCTCGGCGTCGCCCGCAACACCGTCCGCGAGGCCGTCCGCGCCCTCGCCCACAACGGGCTGCTCGACATCCGCCAGGGCTCCGGCACGTACGTGCTGGCCACCAGCGAGCTGGCCGGCGTGATGCACCGCCGCTTCGCCGACGCCGGCCAGGACCAGGTCGCCGAGCTGCGGGCGGCCCTGGAGACCTCGGCCGCGGGCCTCGCCGCCCACCGCCGCACCCCGCGCGACCTGGAGCTCCTGGACGGCGCCCTGGCCCGCCGGGAGGCCGCCTGGCACTCCGGCGACGCCGAGGACTTCGTCCAGGCCGACGCCGCCTTCCACCAGGCCGTGGTGGCCGCCGCCCACAACGACGTCCTGCTCGCCGTCTACGCCGACCTCGGCGAGGTCACCCGCGAGCACCTGCGGCACGACGTCGGCCCCGAGCTGATCGCCGAGCGCTACATCGGCCACCACACCATCCTGGAGGCCATCCGGGACGGCGACGCCCAGCGCGCCTCCGTCGAGGCCGGCCGCGCCATCGGCGCCTGCGGCACCGCGGACGTCTGACCGCGCCGGAGTCCACATGGAACGCCGCTGCCCGGCACCCCCGCG
>NZ_JBSFJC010000142.1:0-19276 GCF_053597855.1 Kitasatospora sp. NPDC001225 | reverse complement strand
GGTCGTACGAGTGTGTTGTTGCGCGGCCGGGGGACGCCTATGGGCGGCCCCGGGGGGAGCGGGGCCGCCCTTCGGCGGAGGGTGGGGAAGAAGGCTCAGGGGATCAGATCTTCGCCCACGCGTCGGTGAGGCTGGTCCGCAGGATCTGCTCGATCTCGTCGAAGGTCGACTGGTCGGAGATCAGCGGCGGGGCCAGCTGGATGACCGGGTCGCCACGGTCGTCGGCGCGGCAGTACAGGCCGTTGTCGAAGAGGGCCTTCGACAGGAAGCCGTAGAGGACGCGCTCGACCTCCTCGTCGTTGAAGGACTCCTTGGTGACCTTGTCCTTCACGAGCTCGATGCCGTAGAAGTACCCGTTGCCGCGGACGTCGCCGACGATCGGCAGGTCGCGCAGCTTGTCCAGGGTGCCCAGGAACGCCGACTCGTTGTCGAGCACGTGCTGGTTCAGGCCCTCGCGCTCGAAGATGTCGAGGTTGGCCAGCGCCACCGCGGAGGAGACCGGGTGGCCACCGAAGGTGTAGCCGTGCAGGAAGGTGTTGTCACCCTTGTAGAACGGCTCGGCGAGGCGGTCCGAGATGATCGTGGCGCCGATCGGGGAGTAGCCCGAGGTCATGCCCTTGGCGCAGGTGATCATGTCGGGCTGGTAGCCGAACTTGTCGGCGCCGAACATGGTGCCCAGGCGGCCGAAGGCGCAGATGACCTCGTCCGAGACCAGCAGCACGTCGTGGCGGTCGCAGATCTCGCGCAGGCGCTGGAAGTACCCGGGCGGCGGCGGGAAGCAGCCACCGGCGTTCTGCACCGGCTCGACGAAGACGGCGGCGACGGTCTCGGCGCCCTCGTTGAGGATGGCCACCTCGATCTCGTCGGCGCACCAGCGGCCGTAGGCCTCGGGGTCGACCGTGCCGTCGGGGCCCTCGAGGAAGGCCGGGGCGCGGTAGATGTTGGTGTTGGGCGCCTTGTGGGTGCCCGGGACCAGCGGCTCGAACGGGGCCTTCAGGCCCGGCAGGCCGGTGATCGACAGGGCGCCCTGCGGGGTGCCGTGGTAGGCGACGGCGCGCGAGATGACCTTGTACTTGGTCGGCTTGCCGGTCAGCTTGAAGTACTGCTTGGCGAGCTTCCAGGCGGTCTCGACGGCCTCGCCGCCACCGGTGGAGAAGAAGACCTTGTTCAGGTCGCCCGGGGCGTAGTTGGCCAGGCGCTCGGCCAGCTCGACGGCCTTCGGGTGGGCGTAGCTCCACACCGGGAAGAAGGCGAGCTCCTTGGCCTGCTTGGCGGCGGCCTCGGCGAGCTCCTCACGGCCGTGGCCGGCCTGGACGACGAACAGGCCGGCGAGGCCGTCGAGGTACTTGCGTCCCTTGTCGTCCCAGACGTAGGTGCCCTCGCCCTTGACGATCGTCGGCACGGGGGAGTTCTCGTACGACGACATGCGGGTGAAGTGCATCCACAGGTGGTCGTAGGCGGTCTTGGAAAGGTCCTTCTGCGCCGGGTCGGCTGTCATCGGGTGCCCCAGGTGTAGGTCTGTTTCCGGAGCTTCAGGTAAACGAAGCTCTCGGTGCTCCGCACGCCGGGAAGCGCGCGGATGCGCTTGTTGATCATTTCGAGCAGGTGCTCGTCGTCCTCGCAGACCAGTTCGGCCAGGAGGTCGAACGAGCCTGCGGTGCAGACGACGTAGTCGACCTCGTCGAGGGCGGCCAACGCGTCGGCGACGGGTTCGATGTCGCCCTCGACCCGGATGCCGACCATCGCCTGGCGGGTGAAGCCGACGGTGAGCGGGTCCGTGACGGCGACGATCTGCATCACGCCCTGGTCGAGCAGCTTCTGGACGCGCTGCCGCACGGCCGCCTCGGACAGGCCGACGGCCTTGCCGATGGCGGCGTACGGGCGTCGCCCGTCCTCCTGGAGCTGCTCGATGATCGCCTTGGAGGCGGCGTCGAGGGGAACGCTGGCGTTCCGGTCGCGGTTGGCCACGCGGCCACTGTGCCTGATCGTTCGCGCGTTCGCAAGCGTGGAAACTGCTGATTTCGTCGTGATCTTGGAAAACGTATGCGGATTTCATTGCCGGAGCGCACTCCGCCTGTCGATACCAGCAGTCGTGCGGCTACCCTGGCACCGTACGCGCGCGCCCCCGAGGGCCGCCGCACGTACCGCCACCAGTGGACCGCGCCGCTCCGGGTGCGGCCACTCGGGACCCTTCGTACGCCGGACCCGCCGACGTACCATGGCGCCGGAATCTGCAACGCCGCAGGCCCAGACCGAGGAGAGATCCGTGAGCGACCTTCGCACGCTGCGCAACTACATCAACGGTGAGTTCGTCGACGCGGTCGACGGCCGCACGCTCGACATCGTCGACCCGACCACCGGCGAGGTCTACGCGACGTCGCCGCTGTCCGGTGCCGCTGACGTGGACGCCGCCATGGCCTCGGCCGCCGCCGCGTTCCCGATCTGGCGCGACTCCACCCCGAGCACCCGGCAGAAGCTGCTGCTCAAGATCGCCGACGCGGTCGAGGCCCGCGCCGACGAGATCGTCGACACCGAGGTGCGCAACACCGGCAAGCCCCGCGCGCTGACCCTCTCCGAGGAGATCGGCCCGATGGTGGACCAGATCCGGTTCTTCGCCGGTGCGGCCCGCATGCTGGAGGGCAAGGCCGCCGGTGAGTACATGGACGGGATGACCTCGATCATCCGCCGCGAGCCGGTCGGCGTCTGCGCCCAGGTCGCGCCGTGGAACTACCCGATGATGATGGCCGTCTGGAAGTTCGCCCCGGCCATCGCCGCGGGCAACGCCGTCGTGCTGAAGCCCTCCGACACCACCCCGGCCTCCACCGTGCTGCTGGCCGAGATCATCGGCGGCGTGCTCAAGGAGCTGGAGCTGCCGGCCGGCGTCTTCAACGTCATCTGCGGCGACCGCGAGACCGGCAAGCTGATGGTCGAGCACAAGACCCCGGCGATGGCCTCCATCACCGGCTCGGTGCGCGCCGGCATCTCGGTCGCCGAGTCCGCCTCCAAGGACGTCAAGCGCGTCCACCTGGAGCTGGGCGGCAAGGCCCCGGTCGTGGTCTTCGAGGACGCCGACATCGCCGAGGCCGTCGAGGGCATCTCGGTGGCGGGCTACTTCAACGCCGGCCAGGACTGTACGGCCGCCACCCGCGTGCTGGTCCACGAGTCGATCCACGACGCCTTCGTCGAGGCGCTGGCCAAGGCCGCGGCCGAGACCAAGACCGGCGGCGTGGACGACGAGGACGTGCTGTACGGCCCGCTGAACAACGCCAACCAGCTGAAGCAGGTCTCCGGCTTCATCGAGCGGCTGCCCGCCCACGCCAAGGTCGAGGCCGGTGGCCACCGGGTCGGCGACAAGGGGTACTTCTACGCTCCGACCGTCGTCTCCGGCCTGAACCAGGACGACGAGATCATCCAGAACGAGGTCTTCGGCCCGGTCATCACCGTGCAGAAGTTCACCGACGAGGACCAGGCCGTCGAGTACGCCAACGGCGTCGAGTTCGCGCTGGCCTCCTCGGTGTGGACCAAGGACCACGCCCGCGCCATGCGGATGTCGCGCCGCCTGGACTTCGGCTGCGTCTGGATCAACACCCACATCCCGCTGGTCGCCGAGATGCCGCACGGCGGCTTCAAGAAGTCCGGCTACGGCAAGGACCTGTCGGCGTACGGCTTCGAGGACTACACCCGGGTAAAGCACGTCATGACCGCGATCTGAGCGGGTCGTGACCGTTGGACGCGGTATGACCGCGATCTGATTCAGGTCGTATGAACCGACCATGGGCCCGGGTCTTCTCGACCCGGGCCCTGTGTCTTTGCACCCTGTCGACGGTTGGCGCGACCGGCTGACACGATGGAACTGCCCTTCGGGGACGGGCCCGCCCTAGCCTTACCGGCATGAGCATTCCCACCGCTGACTCAGCCGCCGGCCAGGCCGTCAAGGCCGTCGACCGCGCGCACGTCTTCCACTCGTGGTCCGCCCAGGCGCTGATCGACCCCCTCGCGGTGGCCGGCGCCGAGGGCTCGTACTTCTGGGACTACGACGGCAACCGCTACCTCGACTTCTCCTCGCAGCTGGTCAACACCAACATCGGCCACCAGCACCCGAAGGTGGTCGCCGCGATCCAGGAGCAGGCGGCGAAGCTCTGCACCATCGCCCCCGGCTTCGCGGTCGAGGCGCGCAGCGAGGCCGCCCGGCTGATCGCCGAGCGCACCCCCGGCGACCTGGACAAGATCTTCTTCACCAACGGCGGCGCCGAGGCCAACGAGAACGCCATCCGGCTGGCCCGGCTGCACACCGGCCGGCAGAAGGTGCTGTCCACCTACCGCTCGTACCACGGCGCCACCGCCAACGCGATCGCCCTCACCGGCGACCCGCGGCGCTGGCCCAACGAGGGCGGCGTCTCCGGCGTGGTGCACTTCTGGGGGCCGTACGCCTACCGCTCCAACTTCCACGCCGAGAACGAGGCGCAGGAGTGCGAGCGCGCGCTGGAGCACCTGGAGCAGGTGATCGCGTTCGAGGGGCCCGGCACCGTCGCGGCGATCATCCTGGAGACCGTGGTCGGCACCGCGGGCATCCTGGTCCCGCCGGCCGGCTACCTGGCCGGGGTGCGGGAGATCTGCGACCGCTACGGGATCGTGTTCATCCTGGACGAGGTGATGGCCGGCTTCGGCCGCACCGGCGAGTGGTTCGCCGCCGACCACTGGGGCGTCACCCCGGACCTGCTCACCTTCGCCAAGGGCGTCAACTCGGGCTACGTGCCGCTGGGCGGCGTGGCGATCAGCGCCGAGATCGCGGCCACCTTCGCCGAGCGGCCCTTCCCCGGCGGGCTCACCTACTCCGGCCACCCGCTGGCCTGCGCCTCCGCGGTGGCGACCATCACCACCATGGCGGAGGAGGGCATCGTCGAGAACGCCAAGCACATCGGCGAGACGGTGCTCGGCCCCGGCCTGCGCGAGCTGGCCGAGCGGCACCCGTCGATCGGCGAGGTCCGCGGCCTCGGCGTGTTCTGGGCGCTCGACCTGGTGAAGAGCCGGGAGACCCGCGAGCCGCTGGTGCCCTACAACGCGGCCGGCGCCGCCAACGCGCCGATGGGCGAGCTGGCCGCGGCCTGCAAGCAGCGCGGGCTCTGGCCGTTCGTCAACATGAACCGCTTCCACGTCGTCCCGCCGTGCACCGTCACCGAGGAGGAGGCCAAGACCGGCCTCGCGGTCCTGGACGAGGTGCTGTCGCTCACCGACGCGCACACTGTCTGACGTACCAACCAGGACGGCCCCGAGCACCCGCGTGCCCGGGGCCGTCCCACGCTCCGGAAGGCCGCTCATGCCCAGCAGCTCCACCCTGACCCGCCGTCCTCCCGCCTCCAGCCCCGTCCGCCGGCGTTCCGTGCTCGGCGGGGCCGCGCTGCTCGGCGCCGGCGTGCTGACCGGTTGCGGCATCCCGGCCGCGTACGTGGCCGAGGACCGCCGCTCGGCGCCGGACCGTTCGGAGGGCGACAAGCGGCTCGTCTTCTCCAACTGGACGCAGTACATCGACACCGACGACGCGGGCGGGCGCCCCACCCTGGACGCCTTCAGCGAGAAGACCGGGATCGCGGTCGGCTACACCGAGGACATCAACGACAACGACGAGTTCTTCGGCAAGATCAGCCCGGTGCTCACCCAGGGCGCCGCTCCCGGCCGGGACCTGATGGTGATCAGCGACTGGATGGCCGGGCGGTACGTCGCGCTGGGCTGGGTGCAGGCGATGGACCGGGCCAACCTGCCCAACGTCACGGCCAACCTGGACCCGCAGCTCGCCGAGCCGGCCTTCGACCCCGGGCGCCGGCGCAGCGTGCCGTGGCAGTCCGGGATCACCGGCATCGCCTACAACCGCAAGGCGCTCGGCCGGGAGATCAGGTCCACCGCCGACCTGTGGGCGCCCGACCTCAAGGGCCGGGTCACGCTGTTCGCCGGGCTGGACGAGGCGCTCGGGCTGCTGATGCTCTCCCAGGGCGCGGACATCGCGAAGTTCACCGACGACGACGCGCGCCGGGCGATGGACCTGGTGCAGAAGACGGTGGACAGCGGCCACGTCCGGCGCTTCACCGGCAACGACTACACCAGCGACCTCGCCTCCGGTGCGGCGCTCGCCTGCCAGGCCTACTCCGGCGACGCCGTCCAGCTCACCGCCGAGAACCCGGACATCGAGTTCGTGGTGCCGGAGGAGGGCGGCGAGCTGTGGGCGGAGAGCCTGATGATCCCCAACCGGGCCGCCCACAAGCGCAACGCCGAGCTGCTGATCGACTACTACTACCAGCCCGAGGTGGCCGCCGAACTCGCCGCGTTCGTCCAGTACATCTGCCCGGTGCCGGCCGCCCGCGAGGTGCTGGCGGCCAGCGGCGACAAGGAGAAGGCCGAACTCGCCGAGAACCCGCTGGTGTTCCCGACCGACGGGATGCGCGCCCGGCTGCACACCATGCGCGACGTCACCTCGGCCGAGCGGCCCGAGCTGCACAAGGTCTGGGGGCGCATCACCGGGGTGTGACCGCTACCGCCGGACGGCGTCCAGGGCGAGCAGCGCCACGTGCAGGGAGAGGCAGGACTCCACCTGGTCGAGGTCGACGCCGAGGATCCGCTCGACCTTGTGCAGCCGGTCGTAGAAGGACGGCCGGGACAGGTGCGCGGCGTCCGCGGCGGCCGACTTGTTCCGGCCCTGCTCCAGGTAGATCCGCAGCATCTGCACCAACTGGCCGTTGTGCTCGGCGTCGTGGGCCAGCAGCGGGCCCAACTCCCGTTCCACGTAGGTCTGCAGCCGGGCGTCGTCGCGCAGCAGGTGGAGCAGGCCGCGCAGCCGGACGTCCGGCAGGCGGTAGTAGGAGGAGCTGCGGCCGCCGGGCGCGTCGTGCAGGGCGGCGTCGGCGACCTGGGTGGCCTCCAGCAGGGTGCGCCGGGCGTCGCGCACCGAGCCGACCGAGGAGCCGACCGCGACCACCGGGCCCGCCGGGTCGCCGCCCTCCCGTCCGGCCTCGGCGGACATCCGGCGCAGCGCGGCCGAGAGGGCGTCCAGCGAGGCGTGCTCGTCCTGCTGGGTGCCGAGCGTGATCAGCAGGCCGACGGCCTCGTCGTCCAGCGCGCCGACCAGGGCGGTCAGCCGGCAGGCCCGGACGGCGCCGGCGGCCAGTTCGGTGAAGTCGCGCAGCCGGGCCTGCGCCTCCAGCGCGGCCGGGATCGGGCCGCGCCGCTGCCGCAGCACCACGCCGACCAGCCGGCGGCCCTCCAGCGGGATGCCGAGGGCCTGGGCGCGCAGCGCCGCCTCGGAGACGGTCAGCGCGTGGGTGAGGATGCCGGACAGCAGGGTGCGGTGGGTCTGCCGCTCCAGGCTCTCCCGGTCGCGCACCACCAGCCGGTTGAGCGCCAGAGCGGAGGCGCCGCGCTCCAGCAGCATGGTGTGCGGGTGGGCCTCGCCCTCGGGCAGCGGGCCGGGCTCCTGCACCAGCACCAGCCGGCCCCAGTCCTGGCCGCGGGCTCCGACGGTGGTGACCAGCCAGCCGCTGCGCGGGTCGTGGCCGGTGCGCCCGGCCGGACGGACGCCGCGAGAGCGGCGCTCCCAGTCCTCCAGCACCTCGGCCTCCGGGCGTCCGGCGGCGTCGTGGGCGAGGACCTGGTGGGCCAGGTTCTCCAGGACGACCGGGGCGCCGGCCATCCGGGACACCTGGCGGATCACCTCGGGCGGCTCGGCGCCCTCCACCACCAGCTCGTTGAAGACCTGGTGGACCGACTCGGAGATCCGCAGCTGCTCCAGCTGGGAGTTGACCACCAGGGCGTGCACGGCCTCGGTGACGGCGACGAAGCGCAGCTCGCGGCGGAGCGTGATCAGCGGCAGTCCGCGCTGCTCGGCGGCGTTGACCAGGGCGCGGGGGAGCGAGTCGAAGTAGCGCCGCCCGAACTCGACGACCAGGCCGGCCACCCCGACCTCGTCCAGCTCGCGCACGTAGCGGGCCAGGCCCTCGCGGTCCTCGGGCAGGGCGATGCCGGTGGTCAGCACCAGTTCGCCGCCGCGGAGCATCCCGGCGACGTCGGGCAGTTCGCTGACGTGGACCCAGCGGACCGGCCGCTCCAGGTGGTCGGCGCCGGCCACCACCTGGGGCAGGCCGCGCCGCATCACGTCGAGGTCGAGGACTCGGGCGACGGTGGGGAGCATCGCGGGCCTCCGGGGCTGTGGAGAGCGGAGCCGGGGCTCCGGGCGTTCTGGTTTCGGGTGACGCGGTCAGGGTGTGCGGTCGGGGTCGTGCAGTCAGGGTGTCAGGTAAATCATCCATCCCCCCGACGACCTGTTGCCCTGCCCGCACCCTTGCACCCTGTAAGGCCCTTCGTGCCGAGGTTGTCGAAGTGACCCTTGTCACCCCAACCCCGCAGCAGGCAAGGTCAGCGGGACCGCAGACCCCCACCGCGGACGCGTGACCCCGCAGCGGTCGAACCACGGCACTTGGAGGAACCAGATGGACCTGACCGACTTCGGCCCGGGCGCGCAGTACATCGCGGGACGCCAGACCAGGGGGAGCGGCGAGCCCTTCCAGGTCGTCAACCCCGCCGACGGCAGCGTGGTCGAGCAGGTCGCGCTGGCCACCGCCGGGGACGTGGACACCGCCGTCGCCGCCGCCCGGGCCGCCCTGCCCGGCTGGTCCTCGGCCACCCCCGGTGCGCGCTCCGAGGCGCTCACCCGGCTGGCCGCCGTGCTGGCCGGGGCGGCCGACGACCTGGCCCGGGTGGAGACGGCGCAGACCGGCAAGCCGGTCAAGCTGGCCACCGAGTTCGACGTGCCCGGCACCGTCGACAACGCCGCCTTCTTCGCCGGCGCCGCCCGCAACCTGGAGGGCAAGGCGGCCGGCGAGTACTCCGGCGACCACACCTCGTACGTGCGGCGCGAGGCGGTCGGCGTGGTCGGCTCGATCTCGCCGTGGAACTACCCGCTGCAGATGGCCGCCTGGAAGATCCTCCCGGCGATCGCCGCGGGCAACACCATCGTGCTCAAGCCGGCCGAGCTGACCCCGCTGACCTCGCTGATGTTCGCCCGGGCCTGCACCGCCGCCGGCATCCCGGACGGCGTGGTCAACGTGGTCACCGGCGCCGGGCGCACCGCGGGCGAGCACCTGGTCGGGCACCCGGACGTCGCGATGGTCTCCTTCACCGGCTCCACCGGCGTCGGCAAGCGGGTCGCCGAGATCGCCACCGCGGGCGTCAAGCGCACCCACCTGGAGCTCGGCGGCAAGGCCCCGTTCGTGGTCTTCGACGACGCCGACCTGGACGCCGCGGTGCACGGAGCGGTCGCGGCCTCGCTGATCAACGGCGGCCAGGACTGCACCGCCGCCACCCGCGCCTACGTCCAGCGCCCGCTGTACGACGCCTTCGTGGCCGGGGTGGCCGAGCTGTACGCGGCGATCCGGATCGGCGACCCGCTGAACCCGCGCACCGACCTCGGCCCGCTGGTCTCGTACGCCCACCGGGACCGGGTGGCCGGCTTCGTGGAGCGCGCCCGCTCGTACGCCACCGTGGTCACCGGCGGCCGGGCCCCGGAGAAGGGCCACGACGGCACCGACCTCACCCGGGGCGCGTACTACCGGCCGACCCTGATCACCGGCGCGGCCCAGGACAGCGAGGTCGTGCAGGGCGAGATCTTCGGCCCGGTGCTGGTGGTGCTGCCCTTCGACGGCGACGACGAGGGCCTGCGGCTGGCCAACGACACCCCGTACGGGCTGGCCGCCTCCGCCTGGACGAGCAACGTGCACCGCTCGCTGCGCGCCACCCGGGAGATCGCGGCCGGCTGCGTCTGGGTCAACGACCACATCCCGATCATCAGCGAGATGCCGCACGGCGGCTACAAGGCGTCCGGCTACGGCAAGGACATGTCCCAGTACTCGCTGGACGAGTACACCCAGGTCAAGCACGTCATGTTCGACACCACCGCGGTGGCCCGCAAGGACTGGCACCGCACCGTCTTCGGAGACAGATAACCCCCGGACCACGCGGGTGCCCCCACACCCCATCTCCCCCAGGAGGCCCGTTCCATGGCGTTCAACGAGCTCACCGACGGTCTGCCCGAACCGGTCCGAAGGGCCTGGGAACGCAGTCTGACCAGCGGCCGGGCCGCGCTCGGCCGCCGCACCCTGCTGCGCGCCGCCGCGCTGAGCGCCGGAGCGGGCACCCTGGCCGCCTGCGGGATCCCGGCGGCCCCCCGGGCGACCGGCGACTCGACCGCGAACGCCGCCAAGGACCTCTCGGAGACGCAGAAGGAGGTCGACTTCTCCAACTGGCCGCTGTACGTGGACACGGACGAGAAGGACAAGGAGAAGCACGGCACCCTGGAGGCCTTCACCGAGGCCACCGGGATCAAGGTGAAGTACAACGAGGACGTCAACGACAACGTCGAGTTCTTCGGGAAGATCAAGCCGCAGCTCGCCTCCGGCCAGGACACCGGCCGCGACCTGATGGTGCTCACCGACTGGATGGCCGCCCGGCTGATCCGGCTCGGCTGGGTGCAGAAGCTCAACCCGGCGAACGTCACCACCGCGATCACCAATATCGAGTCGCGCTTCCGCGCCCCCGACTGGGACCCGGGGCGGCTCTACTCCTACCCGTGGGCCGGCATCCAGACCGTCGTCGCGTACAACCGGAAGGCGACCAGGGGGAAGGAGGTCACCAGCGTCTCCCAGCTGCTGGACGACCCCGACCTCAAGGGCCGGGTCACCTTCCTCTCCGAGATGCGCGACAGCATCGGGATGGTCCTGCTGGACCAGGGCAGGAGCACCGAGAGGTTCACCGCCGACGACTTCGACGGCGCGGTCGCCCGCCTCCAGAAGGCCGTCGACAGCAAGCAGATCCGCCGCTTCACCGGCAACGACTACGGCCAGGAGCTCTCCGCCGGCGACATCGCGGCCTGCATCGCCTGGGGCGGCGACCTGATCCAACTGCGCGCCGACAACCCGGACATCGAGTTCGTCATCCCGGAGAAGGGCTACATCGCCTCGACCGACAACATGCTGGTCCCGGCCAGGGCCCAGCACAAGGCGAACGCGGAGAAGCTGATCGACTTCTACTATCAGCCGAAGATCGCGGCGCAGCTGGTCGCGGGCATCGGCTTCGTCTCCGCCGTCACCGGGATGAAGGACGAGCTCGCCGGCATCGCCCCGGACACCGCGGCCAACCCGCTGGTCGTACCCACCCCCGAGATGGCGGGCAGGGCGCACGTGTTCCGCACGCTCTCCGAGAGCGAGGAGAGCGACTTCGAGCAGAAGTTCTCCAAGCTCATCGGCGCCTGACCCCCGCTCCCGGCAGAGAATCCCAGGAAGACACCACCCCATGACAGACCAGCAGCGCGACGCGGCCGTCGGCGGCGACGTCCGGCTCACCGGCATCGGCAAGACCTACGGCTCCTTCACCGCCGTCCACCCGCTCGACCTGACCGTCCCGCAGGGCTCGTTCTTCGCCCTGCTCGGCGCCTCCGGCTGCGGCAAGACCACCACCCTGCGCATGATCGCCGGCCTGGAGGAGCCCACCAGCGGCACCGTCCTGATCGGCGGCCAGGACGTCACCGCCCTGCCCCCGTACAAGCGGCCGGTGAACACCGTCTTCCAGAGCTACGCGCTCTTCCCACACCTGGACATCTTCGAGAACGTCGCCTTCGGCCTGCGCCGGCGCGGCAGGAAGGACGTCAGGAAGCAGGTCGAGGAGATGCTGGAGCTGGTCGAGCTCGGCCAGTACGCCCGGCGCAAGCCGCACCAGCTCTCCGGCGGCCAGCAGCAGCGCGTCGCGGTCGCCCGCGCACTGATCAACCACCCGCAGGTGCTGCTCCTGGACGAGCCGCTCGGCGCGCTCGACCTCAAGCTCCGCCGCCAGATGCAGCTGGAGCTCAAGCGGATCCAGACCGAGGTCGGCATCACCTTCGTGCACGTCACCCACGACCAGGAGGAGGCCATGACCATGGCCGACACCATCGCGGTGATGAACGGCGGCCGGGTCGAGCAGCTGGGCGCCCCCGCCGACCTGTACGAGAACCCCGCCACCACCTTCGTGGCCAACTTCCTCGGCCAGTCCAACCTGCTGCCCGCCGAGGTCACCGGCACCGAGGGCGGCGACCTGCTGCTCAGCGCGGCCGGCGCCCGCCTCGCGGTGCCGAAGGCGCGCTGCGCCACCGACGCCAAGCGCGTCCACCTGGGCGTGCGCCCGGAGAAGATCACCATCACCCACGCCTCCGAGCCGGTCGCCGACGGCCGCAACCGGCTGGCCGGCACGGTGCTCGACTCCAGCTTCATCGGCGTCTCCACCCAGTACGTGGTGCGCACCGACGGCGGCCAGGAGGTCACCGTCTTCGAGCAGAACATGGAGCGCGACGCGCGGATCGTCCCCGGCGCGGCCGTCCAGCTGCACTGGAACCCGGCGCACTCCTTCGCCCTGGACGCCGCCCAGGCGATCGACGCGGGCACCGCGGAGGAGGCCGCATGACCACCACCACCCCGGCCGCGCCACCCCAGGTCATACCGCTGGAGGGACCGGCGCCGAAGCCCAGGCGCAAGCTCACCCCGTACTGGCTGCTGCTTCCCGGCATCGCCTGGCTGGTCGTCTTCTTCGCCGTCCCGCTGGTCTACCAGGCGTCGACCTCGCTGCAGAGCGGCTCGCTCGAAGAGGGCTTCAAGGTCACCTGGCACATATCGACCTACTGGGACGCCCTGGTCGAGTACCGGTGGCACTTCCTGCGCTCGTTCTCCTACGCGGCCGTCGCCACCGTGCTCTGCCTGGCCGTCGGCTACCCGCTCGCGTACACGATCGCCTTCAAGGCGAGCAAGCGCTGGCGCAACGTCATCCTGATCCTGGTCATCGCGCCGTTCTTCACCAGCTTCCTGATCCGCACGCTGGCCTGGAAGACCATCCTGTCCGACGGCGGCCCGGTGGTCGGCGCGCTGAACGCGCTGCACGTCCTGGACGTCACCAACCTGCTCGGCCTGACCAGCGGCGACCGGGTGCTGGCCACGCCGCTCGCCGTGGTCTGCGGCCTGACCTACAACTTCCTGCCGTTCATGATCCTGCCGCTGTACACCTCGCTGGAGCGGATCGACCCGCGCCTGCACGAGGCGGCCGGCGACCTCTACGCCCGGCCGTTCACCACCTTCCGCAAGGTCACCTTCCCGATCTCGCTGCCGGGCGTGGTCGCGGGCACCCTGCTGACCTTCATCCCCGCCTCCGGCGACTACATCAACGCCCAGCTGCTGGGCTCGCCGAGCGAGCAGATGGTCGGCAACGGCATCCAGAAGCAGTTCCTGAACGTGCTCGACTACCCCACGGCCGCCGCGCTGAGCTTCATCCTGATGGCCCTGATCCTGGGCATGGTGACGGTCTACATGCGCAAGGCCGGGACGGAGGATCTGGTCTGATGTCCCGGATTTCCAAGTGGATCCGCGCCCACCTGGTGGTGCTGGCCGGCCTGCTGGCCCTCGCCTACCTGGTGCTGCCCAACCTGGTCGTGCTCGCCTTCTCGTTCAACAAGCCGGTGGGCAAGTTCAACTACGAGTGGAACGAGTTCTCCACCGACGCCTGGACCAACCCCTGCGGCGTGGCCGACATGTGCCAGTCGCTCTCGCTCAGCCTGCAGATCGCGGTGCTCGCCACCATCGGCGCCACCGTGCTCGGCACCATGGTCGCCTTCGCGCTGGCCCGCTACCGCTTCCGCGGCCGCTCGGCCACCACCGCGATGATCTTCCTGCCGATGGCCATGCCCGAGGTGGTCATGGCCGCCTCGCTCGGGACGCTCTTCCTCAACATGCGCATCCCGTTCGGGTTCACCACCATCCTCATCGCCCACATCATGTTCTGCCTCAGCTTCGTGGTGACGGCGGTCAAGGCGCGCGTGATGAGCATGGACCCGAGGCTCGAACAGGCCGCCCAGGACCTCTACGCGACCCCCGTCCAGACCTTCCTGAGGGTCACCCTGCCGCTGGCGGCGCCCGGCATCGCGGCGGGCGCGCTGCTCAGCTTCGCGCTCTCCTTCGACGACTTCATCATCACCCAGTTCAACTCGGGGCCGACCACGGTCACCTTCCCGATGTTCGTCTGGGGCGCCTCGCAGCGCGGCATCCCGGTGCAGGTGAACGTCATCGGCACCGCGATGTTCCTCGCCGCCGTCCTGCTGACCGTCGTCGGCCAGTGGCTGGGCAACCGCCGGAAGGCCACCGCCTGACATACGGTCGACGACGGTGGCCAGTACAACCATCACCTATTCGTAGAAAGTGGCTGATAATGCATGGACTCCGCCCGCGCACTCAGTGACGCCAGGCCCACCCCCTTCTGGCTGGAGGATCCCGGCCGGCCGGCGGCACTGCCCGCCCTGGTCGGCGACACCACCTGCGACCTGCTGGTCGTCGGCGGCGGCTACTCCGGCCTGTGGACCGCCCTCATCGCCAAGGAACGCGACCCCTCGCTGGACGTCGTGCTGGTCGAGGGCAACGAGGTCGGGTGGGCCGCGTCCGGGCGCAACGGCGGGTTCTGCGCGGCCAGCCTGACCCACGGCTTCGGCAACGGCCTGGACCGCTGGCCGTCCGAACTGGCCCAGCTGGAACGCCTCGGTGCCGCCAACCTCGACGGCATCGAGGCCACCCTCAAGCGCTACGGCATCGACGCCGAGTGGGAGCGCACCGGCGAGATCGACGTCGCCACCCAGCCCCACCAGGTCGAGGAGCTCCACGAGATCGCCGAGGCGGTCGCCCGGTACGGCTTCGACATCACCGTCCTGGACGCCGACCAGCTGCGCGCCGAGGTCGACTCGCCGACCTTCCTCGGCGGCCTCTGGGACAAGGAGGGCGTGGCGATGGTCCACCCCGCCAAGCTCGCCTGGGGCCTCAAGGACGCCTGCCTGGGCCAGGGCGTGCGGATCTTCGAGCACACCCGGGCCACCGACCTGCGGGAGCACGGCAGCGGCATGGCCGTCCGCACCCCGTACGGCCGGGTCTTCGCCCGCAAGGTCGCGCTCGGCACCAACGTGTTCCCGTCGCTGCTCAAGCGGGTCCGCCCGTACGTCGTCCCGGTGTACGACTACGCGCTGATGACCGAGCCGCTCAGCGAGGAGCAGCTCGCCGCGATCGGCTGGCGCGGGCGCCAGGGCCTCGGCGACAGCGCCAACAAGTTCCACTACTTCCGGCTCTCCGCCGACAACCGGATCCTCTGGGGCGGCTACGACGCGGTCTACCACTTCGGCGGCCAGGTCCGGCACGAGTACGACCAGCGGCCGGAGACCTTCCGCACCCTGGCCAACCACTTCTTCCGCTGCTTCCCGCAGCTGGAGGGCCTGCGCTTCACCCACGCCTGGGGCGGCGCGATCGACACCTGCAGCCGGTTCTCGGCGTTCTTCGACACCGGGTACCGGGGCAAGGTCGCGTACGCGGTCGGCTACACCGGGCTCGGCGTCGGCGCGACCCGCTTCGGCGCCGAGGTGATGCTCGACCTGCTGGCCGGCGAGCGCACCGAGCGCACCTCGCTGGAGATGGTGCGCAGCAAGCCGCTGCCGTTCCCGCCCGAGCCGGTGCGCTGGGCCGGGATCGAGCTCACCACCCGGTCGCTGGAGCGGGCGGACCGCAACGGCGGCCACCGCAACCTCTGGCTGCGCACCCTCGACCGGCTGGGGCTCGGCTTCGACAGCTGAACCGTTCAAACGCTGAACCACTGGAACGCTGAAATGCTGAACCGCTGATCTGCCGAAACGGCTGAAGCCGTTGAAACCGTTGAAACCGTTGAAACCACGAACGCCCGTAGCCGGGTGCCCCTAGTCGTGTAATCGGGACCCGCCGTCCGCCTCTCCTTGGTGACGGCGGGTCTCGCTCTTCCCGCCGTCTCCGAACAGTACGAACGGCAAGAAGCGGGGACACGACATGGAGACCACCGGACTGCACTGGCTCGCCCAGGCGGCACCGGACCCGGAGGCCTTCCGGGACCAGTGGGAGCGCACCGGGCTGGGCCTGGTGCTGCTGCCGGCCGGCCGGCGTTGGGACGTCCTCTCCGTCCCCGGACGGCTCGGGCGCCCGGCCGTGGAGGTCCTGGACCCGCGCACCCGCGGTCCGGTCCTCACCGACTTCGGGGGCGGGCAGGTCAGCTTCCTGGTGCCCGTCGGCACCGCCGCCCGCTGGATCGGCACCGGCGTGCGCGGTGCGGGGGAGGGCACCTGGATCGTCGTCCCGCACCCCGGGCGCCGCAGTCGGGGCGTGCGCTGGCTGGTCCCGCCGGACGGCTCCGGGCGGCTCACCGACCCGGTGCTGCTGGAGCTCGCCTTGCACGAGGCGGCGGCCCGGCTCGGCGGCTGGTGAGCCGCGCCGTCTCGTGCGGAACCGGGGGCCCGGGGGCGTGAGGAGGTGCCCGGGGGCGCCCGGTAGCGCTCCGGGCGCCCGGCAACTGGCGCGTAGAGCGGGCGGTCGCGTCAGACTGGAGGCGTGACCACCGTCCCGCACGCCGTCGACGCGTCCCTCCGCCCGGGCCCCGCCCAGCTGCGCCTGGCCGCGCTGGCCGCACCCGTCTGCGACCGGTACGGCCTCGCCCTGGCGGGAGGGCACGCGCTGCGCGCCCACGGCGTCGCGGCCTGCCCGCAGGACGGGCTGACCCTGGCGACCGGCGGTGCCGACCTGCCGGAGGTGGCCGCCGCGCTGGGCGAGGCGTACCGGGCGGCGGGCGGCGGGGCCGTCGAGCGGCCGGGCACACCGCGGCTGGAACAGCTCACCGTCCGGCTGGCGCTGGGTGGGCGGTCGCACTCGGTGGAACTGCGCAAGGAACCGCTGGGACACCGGCCGGTCCGGTTCGACCTCGGTGCGCCCGGACCGGACGAGCCCCCGGCGGTGCTGCCGGTCGTCGCCCTGGAGGACGCGGCCGCGCTGACCACCGCGCTGCTCGTGGACCGGGGCATGCCCCGCGACCTGATCGACGTGCACGCCCTCACCCGCTGCTACCGGGAGGGCGAACTGCTCGCGCTGGCAGCCGAGTTGGACCCGGACTTCCAGCCCGCGGCGCTGGCCGAACGGCTGGAGGCGCTCGCCGAGGCGGCGGACGGGCGGTTCCGCGCCCGGGGCGTGCCGGCCGGGGAGGTGGCCGAGCTGAAGCGGTGGGCGCTGGCCTGGGCGCAGGACCTGCGGCTGGACCTGCTGGAGACCCGGGAGGCGGCGGACGGGCTGCACGACCCGTACCTGGAGGAGCCGGAGGACGGGGAGTCCTGACGCCCCGGTCCCGCGGGTGCCCGCGGTGTTTGGGTGCCCGTGCCGTTGGGGGCATTCGTGGTGGGTTCACACGTTCGGGCGAGTGACCGGACGACCTGTAAGGCTGAATCCACGATCCCCGTCAGCCTGTTCGTTGAGCTGCGCCGGAGCGGCCACCAGACTGGGAGACGAGCGCGGTAGCCCCGTGATTCCCGTCGCCCGGCCCACGTGCGGGCGGCGCCAGACCGGACCGGTGGCAGGACGCCGCCCGGGACTTCGGAGGCAGACGGACCTTGAGCAAGCACATCATTCACTGGATCGGCGGCAAGCCCGTCGCCACCGCCGGTGCGGCCCCCCGTCGCGGCGAGGTCTTCGACCCGGCCACCGGCCAGGTCGCCGGCCAGGTCGACTTCGCCGAGATCGCCGAGGTCGACCAGGCCGTGGCCGCCGCCGCCTCGGCCTTCACCGAGTGGCGCACCGCCTCGATCGCGAAGCGGACGACGGTGCTCTTCGCCTTCCGCGAGCTGCTGAACGCCCGCCGCGACGAGCTGGCCTCGATCATCGTGGCCGAGCACGGCAAGGTGCACTCCGACGCGCTCGGCGAGATCGCCCGCGGCCTGGAGGTCGTGGAGTACGCCTGCGGCATCCCGCAGCTGGTCAAGGGCGGCTTCACCGAGCAGGCCTCGACCGGCGTCGACGTCTACTCGATCCGCCAGCCGCTCGGCCCGGTCGCGATCATCTCGCCGTTCAACTTCCCGGCCATGGTGCCGATGTGGTTCTTCCCGATCGCCATCGCGGCCGGCAACACCGTCGTGGTGAAGCCCTCGGAGAAGGACCCGTCCGCCGCCAACTTCCTCGCCGAGCTGTGGAAGGAGGCCGGCCTGCCGGACGGCGTCTTCAACGTCGTGCACGGCGACAAGGTGGCCGTCGACCGCCTGCTGGAGCACCCGGACGTCAAGTCCGTCAGCTTCGTCGGCTCCACCCCGATCGCCCGCTACGTCTACGAGACCGGCACCCGCTACGGCAAGCGCGTGCAGGCCCTGGGCGGCGCCAAGAACCACATGCTGGTCCTGCCGGACGCCGACCTCGACCTCGCCGCCGACGCCGCCGTCAACGCGGGCTTCGGCGCGGCCGGCGAGCGCTGCATGGCGGTGTCCGTACTGGTCGCGGTCGACCCGATCGGCGACGAGCTGGTCGAGAAGATCAAGCAGCGGATCGCCACCCTGAAGGTCGGCCCCGGCTGCAACGGCGAGTCCGAGATGGGTCCGCTGGTCACCGGCCAGCACCGGGACAAGGTCACCTCCTACGTGGAGTCCGGGGTCGCCGACGGCGCCGAGCTCGCGGTGGACGGCCGCAAGCACCCGGTCACCGCCGAGGACCGGAACGGCTCCCCGACGGCCGACGGCTTCTGGCTCGGCCCCACGCTGTTCGACCACGTGAAGCCCGGCATGTCCGTCTACAACGACGAGATCTTCGGCCCGGTCCTCTCGGTGGTGCGCGTCGACTCGTACGAGGAGGGCCTGGCGCTGATCAACGCCAACCCGTACGGCAACGGCACCGCCCTCTTCACCAACGACGGCGGCGCGGCCCGGCGCTTCCAGTTCGAGGTGGAGGTCGGCATGGTCGGCATCAACGTGCCGATCCCGGTCCCGGTCGCCTACTACTCCTTCGGCGGCTGGAAGGCCTCGCTGTTCGGCGACGCCCACGCGTACGGCCCGGACGGCGTGCAGTTCTTCACCCGGGGCAAGGCCGTGACCCAGCGCTGGCTGGACCCGTCGCACGGCGGCATCAACCTGGGCTTCCCCACCAACAGCTGATCCGCACGGCACCACCGGCCGGACCCCTCTCCCCGGGGTCCGGCCGGCCGTCTTTGCACGACGTTTGCATCGGTGCGTGGAAGCGCGTACAGTTCTTCGAGCTGCCTGGCAGGGAGCACCGGACACGCATCTGCGCGGACGGTCCCGCGGTGGCCAATCCTCTGAAACGCCACTTCCGGTTCGTGCCGGTCGTTTGCGCTTTTCGGCGCTGTGACCTGGTGCTTATTCGGCGTGCTCGTTTTATCGGGTTGCGGTCGGATTCGC
>NZ_JBSFJC010000141.1:0-19881 GCF_053597855.1 Kitasatospora sp. NPDC001225 | reverse complement strand
GCCTCCGGGCTGGACGCGGCGGTGCTGCGGGTCTTCGACGTGGTGAGACCGTGCGACCGCCCGGGCCACCGCGGCGGCGTCCCGGGGCGGCACCAGCAGGCCGGTGCGGTGGTGGGCGACCAGGTCCAGCGGGCCGCCCGCCGCGGGGCCGATCACCGGCACGCCGCTGGCCATCGCCTCCTGGATGGTCTGACAGAAGGTCTCCAGCGGACCGGTGTGCACGAAGACGTCCAGGGTGGCGAAACAGCGCGCGAGCTCGTCCCCGGTGCGCCGGCCGAGGAACACGGCGCCCGGCATCGAGGCCTTCAGCCCGGGCGCCGAGGGGCCGTCCCCGACGACCACCACCCGTACCCCGGGCAGTGCCGAGGCCGCCGCCAGCAGGTCGACCCGCTTCTCCGGCGCCAGCCGTCCGACGTACCCGACCAGCACCTCCCCGCCCGGGGCCAGCGCCCGGTGCAGCGCCTCGTCCCGGTGCCGGGGGTGGAACCGCACCGAGTCCACTCCGCGCGGCCACAGCTGCACCCTCGGCACCCCGTGCGCGGTGAGGTCCTGGGCGGCGGGGGTGGAGGGCGCCAGGGTACGGGCGGCCGCGCGGTGCACGGCCCGGATCCGCCGCCAGGCGGCGGCCTCCCCGAGCCCCCGCCCGGCCCGGTAGGCGTGCGCGTACCCGGCCAGATCGGTCTGGTAGACGGCGACGGCGGGCACCCCGAGCCGCGCCGCGACCTGCATCCCGCGCGCGCCGAGCACGAACGGGCTGGCCAGGTGGACGAGGTCCGGCCGGTGTCCGGCGACGGCGGCCGCCAGCTGCCGACTGGGCAGGGCGATCCGTACCTGGGGGTATCCCGGCAGCGGCACCGACGGGATGCGCACCACGGGAATCTCCGGCGCCGCGCCGCCGCCGAAGGTCTCCGGCGGGCACTCGGCGCCCCGCGCCGGCGAGGGGGTGACGACAAGGGGCCGGTGGCCCCGGCGGACCAGGTGCTCGGCCGTCCGCAGCACGCTGTGGGCGACTCCGTTGACCTCGGGCGGGAAGGATTCGGTGACGATGACGACGCGCATGCCAGTGTTCTGTCCGCGTCCGGCGTGCACCCGGCCAAAGGGATCTGTCGTAGAGGCGAACGCGGGTCGGCGATTTGCACCGCCGACCCGCGCTCCGGAGCCGGGCCCGCCACACCGTCCCGTGCATCGGATCCCGGCCTGTCACACCGTCCCGCGTCCCGGCCCGTCACACCGTCCCGTGCGTCGGGGCCCGGACCGTCACACCGACCCGGCGGTCTCCTTGAGTTCCGCGTACGGCGCGAGCTTGCGGATCGACGCGATGCTCCTCAGGCAGTCGTCCTTGCTCTCCTGCGGGTCGCCGGTCACCACGATCGTCCCGTTGCTCGCCTTGAGCCGGAACCGGTGCATGCCGCCCTCGTCCACGTACAGTTCGAATTTCCCGGCCATGCCAGATACAGCCTTCCGCTCGGATGACCCCCTGGCACCGCAACCTAGGGCCCACCCCACCATGCCGCCCGCCGACCGGACCCGTTCGGGTCACACCGCCGCGCGGCGTCGCCGACCGGCCGCGCTCCCGGGCCCCGCCGGGCGACCGGGCGAGTAGGCGAACGGCCCACGCGCGGAGGCGACGGGCCGGTCCCGCCCCACCCGCGCGTGGAGCCTCCGGCCCGGGGTCCGCCGCCCGGCCGGAGCCGTCCGCGTCGTCAAGTGCCGTTGACGACACCTCGGTTCTCCGTGTCCGTACCGTCGGGCGCACCGCTCCGCGGGAGCCGCCGACGGCGATGACGGTGATTCGTCAACAAGTCGGGCAGTCGATAAGGTGCGTAGTCAACTGCCGCGCCTCGCACCTGAGGCCCGGTCAGGATGCGCGCCCTGGTGGGGCGGAGCTCCGCCGTGCCCGTCCGTGAACCTGACCGGTCGAGCCGTCGGGCACGGGCGCGGTCTTCGCGGTCGGGCCGACCGGCGCCGCCCGCTCGGGATCAGGAGGAATGCATGGCACAGATCATCGCCGAGGTGTCGCGGACGTTCAACGAGTACCTGCTGCTCCCGAACCGGACTCGGACCGACTGCAGGCCCGCGGCCGTTGATCTCCGGACGCCCCTGGTGCGGCACCGGGTGGGCGAGGCCTCGGCGATCGAGCTGCACGCCCCGTTCGTGTCGGCGATCATGCAGGCGGTCAGCTCCCCGGAGCTCGCGATCGCGCTGGCCCGCAACGGCGGTCTGAGCTTCATCCACCACAACCAGCCGGTCGAGGAACAGGCGGCGGCCGTCCGGAAGGTGAAGAACTTCAAGGCCGGTTTCGTCACCAGCGACACCAACGTCCGGCCCGACGACACCCTCCGCGACCTGGTCGCGGTGATGCGCCGGACCGGCCACAGCACCGCCGCCGTCACCCACGACGGGACCGCGAGCGGACGCCTGCTCGGCCTGGTGACCTCGCGCGACTTCCACCCCCAGCGGCACGACCTCGACGGCCCCGTCAGCGGCCGGATGACCCCCCTCGGCGAGCTGCCCCACGCGGGCGGCGACGTCACCCTCTCCGAGGCGAACGCGAGGCTGTGGGAGGAGCGGCTGGACTGCCTCCCGGTGCTGGACGGCGAGGGGCACCTCCAGCACCTGGTGTTCCGGTCCGACTACGCGGACAACAAGCGCTTCCCGAACCAGGTCGTGGACGGCGGCAAGCGCCTGCGCGTGGGCGCGGGCGTCAACACCCACGACTACCGCGAGCGGGTTCCGGCCCTGTTGGAGGCGGGCGCGGACGTCCTGTGCTTCGACTCGTCCGACGGCTACAGCGACTGGCAGGCGGAGGCGCTGACCTGGACGAAGAAGAACTACCCGGAGATCCCGATCGGCGGCGGCAACGTGGTGGACGGCGAGGCGTTCACGTTCCTCGCCGAGGCCGGCGCCGACTTCGTGAAGATCGGTGTGGGCGGCGGCTCCATCTGCATCACGCGCGACCAGAAGGGCATCGGCCGGGGCCAGGCCAGCGCCGTCCTCGACGTCGCCGCCGCCCGGGACGCCTTCCTGGAGCGCACCGGCGACTACGTGCCGCTCTGCTCCGACGGCGGCCTGGTGGAGGACTACCACGTGGCCCTGGCGCTGGCGATGGGCGCGGACTTCGTCATGATGGGGCGGTACTTCGCCCGCTTCGACCAGGCGCCCGGCGCGAAGGTCCCGACCAGGGACGGCTTCGTCAAGGAGTACTGGGGCGAGGGCTCCAACCGCGCCCGCAACTGGCAGCGCTACGGCCAGGGCGGTCAGGGGCTGGTCTTCGAGGAGGGGGTCGACGGCTACGTTCCCTACGCCGGCGACCTCAACGAGGGCCTGGCCACCACCATGGCGAAGATCAAGTCCACCATGGTCTCCTGCGGTTCCGTGACGCTGCCGGAGTTCCAGTCCTCCGCGCGGCTGACCCTGGTGTCCGAGCAGAGCTTCCAGGAGAGCCACGCTAGCGTCACCCTGCGGGACACCTCCGGGACGGTCGCCTGAGCAACGGCGTGAGCGGTCGCGACGCGGCTCGGGACGCGGAACCCCGCCGAAGGCCCCGCGGGCGACCGGGCCCGTGCATGACCGGACCCGCGGGTGATCGAGAGCCGGAGGCTCGACCACCCGCGGGTCCGGTGCCGTCAGCCGGCGAGGTGGGCGTCGAGCCACCCCGGGAACTCGGACAGGTCCTTCAGGACGACGTCGGCACCCGCCTCGCGCAGTTGGTCCGCGGTGAACGGCCCGGTGGCCACGGTCACCGCGAGGGCGCCGCCGGCCCGCGCCCCGGTGATGTCGCCGAGGTGGTCGCCGACGTAGACGGAGGCACCCTGCTCGCGCAGGACGGCGCCCTTGCGGTCGGCGAAGACCGAGCCGAAGACGTCGTCGACCTTGATGCCGAGCGCGGCGAGGTTCAGCCGGGCGTTGGGCTCGAACTTGCCGGTGACGACGATCGTCCGACCGCCGTGCCGGTGGACGGCGGCGATCGCCTCCAGCGCGCCGGGCAGCAACTCGCCCACCGGGGCGCCGTATTGGGGGAACAGCGCCCGGTACCGGTCGGCGGCCGCGTCCACCTCGTCGGCGGGGAACCAGTTGGCCAGCTCCTCCTCGATCGGCGGGCCGACGCGGGTGATCGCCAGGTCGCTGTCGATGGCGACCCCCGTCTCGGCCGCCACCATGTCCAGCACCGCCTTGATGCCCGGCCGGCCGTCGGCCAGCGTCATGTCGAGGTCGAACCCTATGGTCAGTGCGGGTGCGGGGGACGCGTTCTCGGTCGTGTTCATGGCAGCAATGATCCGACCAAGCTTGTGGCTAAGCAAGTTTGAGACTTCGTCAGACATGAGGGGACTGATGCTTGGCGACAGGTCGGGTTCCCGCTGGGCGCGTCGGGGAGCCGCAGGCGGCCGACTCCGGCAAACCGCCCGCAATCCGGCAGACCCGATGATTTCGACGCCAATGCCGGTGCGGCCAGGGCATTTTCGGCCTGACTCACCGTCAATTGTTGTTTCCCTCTGGATGAAAGACCAGGCGATCTTGCCGAGGGGTCGCCCGCGATGTAGCTTCGTCTGTAGCGTCATGAACACGCCAGCTAGCGGTGCGGAATCAACCGGGGGGCTGTGTTTGCCGATGAAGTTCTGGTGTTGACCAGTGATCCGACTGCCACGGGCTGCGTGAACGTGCCCAGGGGGCTCCCGGCTCTGGACGAGCCCGCCGATGAGATTTCCGGCGTAGGAGAACCGTTTCCCCGGGCAGGCGCATCGGCCGCTTCGGCACGATGGCGGATCGTCCCCCTCACTCTGCAAATCCGGAACCACTTTCAGTAGCAGGCCTTTCCTGGCGTGCCCGCGTGCTCACGTGCTCACGTACCCGCGTGCTCACGTGCTCACGTGCTCACAGGCTCACGGGCTCGAGCGCTCGCCGGGACCTTTCACTGCCGTACGGCAGCAAGGAGGACTCATGAAGACCGGTCATCAGCGGGACGGCGAATCAACGGTTCCAGTGTTCAAGGACTTCCGGGCCGGCGTGGCGTTTCGCGACGTCATGCCCGTCCTGGCCAGCCGGGAGTCCTTCGGTGCGGCGATCGACGGCCTCACGGAGTGGTCGACTCCACTCGCCCCGGACTACGTCGCCGGCATAGACGCGCGCGGCTTCATCCTCGGTGGGGCCCTGGCGGACCGCCTGGGCTGCGGCTTCCTGGCCATTCGCAAAGAGGGGAAGCTGCCGGGCGAGACGGTGGGGCGGACGTTCTCCGGCGAATACTCGACCGACCGGATCGAGATTCGCAAGGACCTGGTGCCGCCCGGTGCCCGGGTCCTCATCCATGACGACATCGTCGCGACCGGGAACTCGGTGGCGGCCGCCGTGGAAATGCTCGAGGAGCTGGGCGCCACGGTGGTCGGAATCACGTGCTTGATCGAGAAGTCGTTCCTGAAGGGAAGGTCGCGCGTGAGCGTGCCTCTCTTCTCGGTCTATTCCTTCGACGCGTAAGGGAGTTGCTCGTGGCAGTGGAAACAGCACGGCAGACGTCGGTCCAGGAACGCCTCACACAATTATGGGCCGCCCGGCTGGAGATCTCGTCGATCGGCCTGGACGAGGACTTCTTCGAACTCGGCGGCGACTCGCTGACCGCCGCTGAACTGCAGGGGGACATCGACCGGGAATTCGGGGTGGAGGTGTCGGCCACGACCCTCTTCCTGTCGCCCACCATCGCGGAGTTGACCCAGGTGATCGAAGAGGCGGTGGCGGCGGCCCGGCCCGGGACGGCCGAGGCGTACCCGGGAGGCCGGCAGTGAGCACCGGCACGGCGGGAGACCTCACCGATCCCGCGCTCTACTCCCAGGGCGAACCGCACGAGGTCTGGCGCCGCCTCCGCGAACACGACCCGGTCCACTGGCAGCCGAACTCCGGCCGTGGCGGCGGCTACTGGGTCGTCACCCGGTACGCCGACGTCGAACGGGTGCTGCACGACTACTCCGCCTTCACCTCGGAGCGGGGCACCCTGCTCAACCTGCTCGGCCGAGGCGACCCGGCGGCCGGGAAGCAGCTGGCGGCGACCGACCCGCCGCACCACGACCGGGCGCGGATCCCGCTCAAGCAGGCCCTCGCCGTCAAGCCGCTCGCCTCGTTCTCCGACCGGATCCAGGCCGGTATCCGTGACCTGCTCGCCCCCGGAGCCGACGGACAGCCCTTCGACTTCGCGGTCGCGATGGCCCGGCTGCCCCTGGTCGCCCTCAGCCCCATCCTCGGGCTGCCCGCCGAGGACCACGAGCGCCTCATCCGCCTGGCCATGATGTCGACGGCGGAGGAGGACCCGGAGTTCCAGCTGCCGGGCGGCGTGGAGCCGACCCTCAAGCGCGGCCACCGGGAGATCTTCGCCTACTTCTCGGACCTGGTCCGGGCCCGGCTGCGGGATCCCGGCGACGACCTGATCAGCGTGCTGGCCGAGACCGAGGTGGACGGCGAGCCCATCTCGACCGGCTCGGTGATCTCCAACTGCTACAGCATGCTGCTGGGTTCGGCCGGAACGCTGCCGCACGTCCCGATCGCCGCGATCGTCGAACTGGCCGGCAGCCCGCGGTACGAGGACTGGGCCTCGCACCCGGAGCTGCTGGACTCCGGCATCGAGGAGGCCCTGCGCTGGGCCACGCCGGCCAGCAACTTCATGCGCTACGCGCTCCAGCCGGTCGAACTCTCCGGCGTGCGGATCGCCGAGGGCGACGCCGTGGTCGCCTACCTCGCCTCGGCCAACCGGGACGCCGAGGTCTTCCCCGACCCCGACGTGTTCGACATCCGGCGCCGCCCCAACCGGCACCTCGCCTTCGGCGTCGGCCACCACTACTGCGTCGGCTCGCACCTCGCCCGGCTGGCCCTGCGCCTGCTGTTCACCGAGCTGTTCGCGACGTTCTCCTCGATCGAGGTGGTCGGCGGGATCGAGCGGATGCACTCGACGTTCCTGGCCGGCTTCAAGCGGGTGCCCGTCGCGGGCGTGCCCCGCGGGGCCACCGTGAAGGGCTGAGGCGGATGACCCACTGGGTACCGGACCTGCCGGTCGTGCCGCTCGACGCCCCGCCGCACATCCTCGACCTGGTCGAACCGTTCCGGGGCCGGGGCGCGGCGGTCGTGGACGCCGGGGGATCGCTCGACCACGCCGAGCTGGACGAGCGGTCCGCCGTGGTCGCCACCGCGCTGCGGGCCGCCGGGGTGGAGCCGGACAGCCCGGTCGTCGTGCACGCGCGGCTGTCCCGCTGGGCGGTCGTCGCCATGCTCGGGGTGCTGCGGGCCGGAGCGCGGTACGTCCCCGTGGACGCGGGGTTCCCGGTCGCCAGGCAGCGCTACATCGCGGAGGCCAGCGGCGCGCGGTTCGCGGTGTCGGAGCCCGGGTTGGACGTCCGGCTCGACGGCCTCCGCACGGTGCCGGCCGACACCGACGGCCCCCGGGGCGGGACCGTCCGCGGCACCCTGGCGTACACCTGCTTCACCAGCGGGTCGACCGGCCGGCCGAAGGGCGTCACGATCTCCGCCGCCGCGCTGGCGGCCTCGACCGCGGCCCGGCTCGCGTACTACCCGACGCCGGTCTCCACCTTCCTGCTCTGCTCGTCGATCTCCTTCGACAGCTCGGTCGCCGGCATCTACTGGACCCTGGCCTGCGGCGGCCGACTGGTCATCCCGAGCGACCGCCCGGCGGACCTGCTGGCGGTCGGCCGGGCCGCGCGGGACCACCGGGCGTCGCACCTGCTCATGCTCCCGTCGCTCTACGACATCGCCCTGCGCGGCGGCCTCGCCGAGCGGGCCGGCACGCTCTCCACGGTGATCGTCGCCGGGGAGGCCTGCCCGCCCGACCTGGTCCGGCAGCACTTCGACGCGCTCCCGGGCACCCGGCTCTACAACGAGTACGGCCCGACGGAGTGCACGGTGTGGAGCGCGGTCCACGAGTGCACCCCGGCGGACGCGGACCTCCCGGACGTGCCGATCGGCGGCGCCGTCCCCGGGACCAGCCTCTACGTCCGCTCCGCCGACGGCGCCGCCGTGCCGCCCGGGGAGCCCGGGGAGCTCCACATCGGCGGCCCGGGCCTCGCCGAGCCGGCCCGCGAGCTCTACCGCACGGGGGACATCGTGTCCGTCACCGCCGGGGCCGAGCTGCGCTTCCACGGCCGGGCCGACCACCAGCTCAAACTCGGCGGGATGCGCGTCGACCGCTCCGAGATCGAACAGGCGCTGCGCACCCACCGGGACGTGGCGGCGGCCGCGGTCGGCGTCTGCACCGTCCAGGGGCGGAAGAAGGTGGTCGGCTTCGTCAGCCCGACCACCGGGGAGGTCGACCGGCGCAGCCTCCGGGCGCACCTCATCGAACGCCTGCCGGCCGTCGCCGTACCGAGCCGCATCGTGGCGCTGCCGCGGCTGCCCGTGCTGCCCAACGGCAAGGTCGACCACGGCGCGATCGACGAGCTGGCCCACGACACGCTGCTGCAGAAGAACTGACCGACGGAAGGAGGTGGGGACGACCGTGGCAGCACCCCGTTGGCTGATGTGCCGTCAGCGTCGCCCCGACGCCGCCCTGCGCCTCTACTGCTTCCCGCACAGCGGCGGTTCGCCCGGCGAGTACCTGCGCTGGGCGGACCGGCTCCCCGCCGAGGTCGAGGTGTGGGGTGTCCAACTCCCGGGCCGCGGAAGCAGGATGCGCGAGCCGGCCATGACCGACCTGCGGGAGCTGGTCGGCGCGTTGACGGAACAGGCCGAGTTCACCGGCCCGTACGCCTTCCTCGGGCACAGCCTCGGCGCGATCGTCGCCTACGAGACGGCCGTCGCGCTGCGGGCGCTCGGACGCCCGGAGCCGGAGCGGCTCATCGTGTCCGTGAACGGCCCCCCGCACCTGCACCGCCCCGGACTGCCGCTCCACCTCCTCGACGGCGTCGACTTCGTCCCCCGGGTCGAGGAGCGGTACGGGCCGCTGCCGCCGGAACTCGGGAACGACCCGCGGATGCGCGAGCTGTACCTGGCCAACCTGCACGCGGACCTGACCGTCGTCGCGACCTACCGGCACGTCCCGACCGCCCCGCTGAGCTGCCCCGTCCTCGCGCTCGGCGCCACCGACGACTGGGAGGACGAGGGCCGGCTGCGCGAGTGGGGCCGGCACACCACCGGCCCGTCCGACGTCCGGATCCTTCCGGGCGGCCACTTCTACTTCCGGGACCACCCGGACCTCTTCTTCGACTGCCTGACGGACAGCCTCGGCGCCCTCACCGGGGCCCCGGCCGTCCGTCCGGCACCCGACCCCAAGGGAGCGCCGTGACCACCCAGACCATCGACCTGCGGAGCGACACCGTCACCAGGCCCAGCGCGGCCATGCGAGCCGCCATGGCCGCCGCCGAGGTCGGCGACGACACCCTCGGCGACGACCCCACGGTGATCCGGCTGGAACGGATGCTCGCCGACGCCTTCGGGTTCACCGGCGCGCTGTTCCTGCCCAGCGGGGTCATGGCCAACCAGCTCGCGCTCCGGCTGCTGGTGCCGCCGGGCCAGGAGCTGCTGGCCGACGCCGGCGCGCACTTCCTGCTCTACGAGGACGGCGGAGTCGCCTGGCACGGCGGGATCCTGACCCGGACGACGGTCTCCGAGGACGGCCTGATCGACCCGGAGGTGCTCGCCCGGATGATCCGTCCCGCCACCGCCTACGGCAGCGGGACCCGGGCGGTGGCGGTGGAGAACACCCACAACGCCGCCGGCGGCGTGGTGTACCCGCTGGCCGCGCTGGAGGAGATCCGGCGGGTCACCCGCGAGGCCGGGGTCACGGTGCACTGCGACGGCGCCCGGATCTGGAACGCCCACGTCGCCAGCGGCGTCCCCTTCGAGGCCTACGGAGCCTGTTTCGACACGTTGTCCCTCTGCTTCTCCAAGGGGCTCGGCGCGCCCGCCGGCACCGTGCTGCTCCTGGACGCCGACCGCGTGGAGGAGGCCCGGGTCATGCGGCACCGGATGGGCGGCTCCATGCGGCAGACCGGGATCCTGGCCGCCGCCGCCATCCACGCCTTCGAGCACAACATCGGTCGGATGGCCGAGGACCACGCGAACGCGGCCCTGATCGCCGGTCTGCTGCGCGACGGCGGACTGGACGTCCGGGAGCCGCAGACCAACCTGGTGTTCGTGGAAGTGCCCGATGCGGCAGGGGTGCAGGAGCTCTGCGCGGCGTCCGGCGTTAGGGTCTCGGTGATGGGACCGCAAACGGTCCGCCTGGTGGCCCACTTGGACGTCGACAAGCAGCAGTGCGAGCGGGCGGCACTGACGGTCGCCGAGGCTGTCGCCCAACTGGCCACGGGCAACTGAGCACGTGTAGGAGCAGCTTGAGATGTCGTTCCGAGTGTGGCTGTCGGCCAGGTTCTTCCTGTTCTTCCTGACCTGGAGCTCGTACCTCTCCTACTGGGGGGTCTGGCTGCTCGCTTCCGGTTTCGGACCGACGGAGGTCACCGCGGTCATCACCGCCGGTCTGCTGTCGCGCTCGGTCTCCATCGCCGTCGTCTTCCCGGTGCTCTGCCGGACGGTCCCGCTCCGGAGACTGTCGCAGCTGCTCGCCTGGACGGCGACGGCGCTCAGCCCGCTCTATCTGACGCATCCTCAGTTCGCTTCGATGATGGTGGTGTCGGTGCTCGTCGGCGTCAGCTACCCACTGCTGATGCCGTTGAGCGAGACCCTCGCGACCATCGGCGCGGCGAACGGGCAGGTCGACTACGGGAGCGTCCGCTACTTCGGTTCGGCGGGGTTCCTCTTCGGCCTGGGCGTGTCCGGCGTGGTCGGGCGGACGGTCGGCAGCGGCGCGCTGGTGGGGGTCTTCGTCGTCGGGTGCCTGCTGCTCGCGCTGGCGGACCTGGCGCACCCCGTCGGGTTCCCGACGGTGGCGACCGTGGCCGGCGGCGGCCGCGGCCGGCTGCTGCGCAACCGCGTCTACGCGCTCGGCCTGGGCAGTTCCGTGCTGCTCCAGGGCGCGCACGCGGCCTACTACGCCTTCGGCGTCGAGTACTTCGGCCGGCTCGGCGTGTCGAGCATCAACGTCAGCCTCATGCTGGCGCTGGCCGTGGGGTGCGAGCTGCTCCTGTTCAAGTACGCGGGGCCGATGCTCGGCCGCTACCCGGTCCCGGTCCTCTTCGCCGCCGCCGCGGTGCTCTCGGTGCTGCGCTGGGGCCTGCTCGCGGTGCCGATGCCGCTGGTGTGCGTCGTGCTCACCCAGACGCTCCACGCGGGCACCTTCGCGCTGACCCACGTCGCGCACGCGCGCTGCGTGCAGGGCCACGTCCCCGAGGACCTCTGGTCGGACGCCCAGGCGCTCTACGCCGGGTTGGCCATCGGCCTCGGTGTCGCGGCCGTCACCGCCGTCACCGGCCCGCTCTACGCGGCCTCCCCGCACTGGGCGTTCCTGGCGATGGCCGCGGTCTGCCTGCCCTGCTTCCTGCTGGTCCGGTGGCAGGTCAGGCTCCTGCGGGACGGGGCGGAGGTTCCCGAGCGGGTCGCGTGAGCGCGCCGTCCGGGTGCCGCCGCGCCGCTGTACGGGCGTACCCGGGCGGCGCGTACGGCACCGCGGCCCGGCGCGGGGTGAGCGCCGGGCCGCGGGGGCCGCGGGGTTCAGCAGTTGGCGAGGATGCCGGTGAGCGCGTTCTTCTCGGCGCTGTCCACGCTCAGGCCGTAGTACTGCTTCACCTGCACCCAGGCGCGGGCGTAGGTGCAGCGGTAGGAGGCCTGGGGGAGCCACTCGGCCGGGTCGCGGTCGCCCTTGGAGCGGTTGCTGCTCGCGGAGACCAGCAGCAGCTGGGGGCGGGTGACGTCGTTGGCGAAGGCCTGGCGCTGGGGGGTGGTCCAGGCCCAGGCGCCGGAGGCCCAGGCCTCGGAGAGCGGCACCAGGTGGTCGACGTCGAAGGAGGAGGCGTTGGTGGTGGTCGCGCCGTCGTACGGCGAGGACCAGTTGCCGCTGGTGGCCTTGCAGGAGGTGTCGGTGGCGACGTTGCTGCCGTCCCGCTTGACGACCCACTCGCGGGTGTCGCAGGTGCCGCTGACGGTGATCCAGGTCGGGAACAGCGTGCGGTCGTAGGTGTCGCCGTGGGTCTCCGCGGTGGCGGGCATCGCGGCGAGATACGTGCGGGCGGTGGCCGCGGAGATCGGGGTCGGCAGGGCGGCCTGGGCGGGGGTGCCGGCCGTGACGACGGTCACGGCGGCGAGGACGGCGGCCACCGGTATGCAGGACAGGAACCGGCGTGCGGGTGCGCTGGGGGCCATGGCGGACGCTCCATCATCAGATCGGATGAACTGCTGAATTGCGTGCGCCAGTGTGGCGATTCGATGACCTACGCGGGTAGACCCGGGAAGTGAAATCCTCGTGCACATCGGACGTGCACCGGACAAGTCCGGCGCGCGCCACGGAGGTTCACGAGGATTTCAGGGGATGTGCCGGCTTCTCCGACTGCCGCCGGGAGTTCAGTCGCGGCGCCGGCCCGCCATCCAGACGTAGACCAGGATGCCCGCGAACAGGAACAGGACGCCCTGGTAGACGGCGGCGTAGCCGGCCCCGGCGAGCAGCCAGATCGAGAAGGCGAAGGCGCCCAGGCCGAGGACGGCGTCGCGCACCAGCCGCCCGCGGTCGACCTTCTCGCCGGCCCCGCGCACCAGCCAGTACAGCTGGGCGGCGGTGGAGAGCAGGTACGGCACGGTCGCGGTGAAGGTGGTGACCAGCACCAGCATGTCGAAGGCGCCCTTCGCGCCGCTGGCGAAGTTGAGCACGGTCAGCGCCGAGGCCAGCGCCACGCTGACCAGCACGCCGAAGGTCGGCACCCCGCGCCGCTCCTTGCCGAAGGCGGCCGGGAACAGGCCGTCCTTGGCGGCCGCGTACGGGGCCTGGGCGGAGAGCAGGGTCCAGCCGTTGAGGGCGCCGGTCATCGAGACCAGCGCGGCGACGGCGATCGCCGTGCCGCCCCAGGTGCCGCCGAACATGGCGTTCACGGCGTCCGAGAACGGCGCGGCGGAGTGGACGAGCTGCTGGTGCGCCACGGTGCCGAACACCGCGAGGGTGCCGAGCAGGTAGACCACCGCCGCACCGGCCGTCCCGAGCACGCTGGCCCGGCCGACGTTGCGCTCCGGGTCGCGGACCTTGCCGGCGCTCATCGCGGCCGACTCCACACCCAGGTAGCTGAACAGCAGGATCGCCGCGGCGGCGGACATCCCGCCGGCCCAGCCCTGGCCGCTGGCGTCGAAGGGCCCGAGGTTCTTCGGGTTGAAGAAGAACAGCCCGCCCACCGCGACCAGCAGCAGCGGGACGAACTTCAGCACGGTGGAGACGAGTTGGACCGCCCCGACGTAGCGGGTGCCGGCCAGGTTGGCCAGCGCCGGCAGCCACTGGAAGGCCAGCGCGGCGGTGATCTCCAGCGGGATGGAGTGGTGCAGCGGCAGCAGCACGTCCAGGTACCCGACGGCGGCCACGGCGAGCGCGGCGTTGCTGACCCAGGTGGTGATCCAGTACGACCAGGCGGACAGGAAGCCGGCGAAGTCCCCGAAGGCCTCGCGGGCATAGACGTACGGCCCGCCGGTGCGCGGGTTGCGGCGGGCCAGCTGCCCGAAGACCAGCGCCAGCGCGATCGCGCCCACGGTGAGCACCACGAAGGCGACCAGGCTGACCGTGCCGAACGGGGCCACGGCGGCCGGGATCATGAAGATGCCGCCGCCGATGATGTTGCCCATCACCAGGGCGGTGGCGGTCGTCAGCCCGAAGCGGCGGCCGCCCTTCCGCGGCGTCGGGCCGGTCGGTGCGGTGCCGGTGGGCGGGGAGTCGACCGGCCCCGGGGTCTCCGGGCCGCTCGGTCGGGTCGCCTGCCGAGGTGCGGCGGGACTGGTCTGCATGAGGGTGGTGCGCCTTTCGTGGTGCTGCTCCTGCTGCCGCCGGGTTGCGCGGCCGCGCTCGCTGCTGCTCCCGCCCGGTGGAGCGGTGGAGCGCCATGGAGCGACCGTTCATGCTCGGACCGGGCGGCACTGTGCACCAAATCGGCGGGATTTGTTCAGTTCGCCGGGTCCGTCACCGCAAGACTTGCGGTCGCGGGGCGGCCGGACGGGTACTCGTCCGGCGCCCTCCTCGCGGCTGTTCGACCGGATTCACGGACGTACGCCCGGATTCGTCCGGTCGGGGGAGTTGCCTCACCCGATTGCCTCAGCCCGGTTGCGGCGCGCGCCCGAAGCCGTGCGTTCGTGTGCCAACGTGGGCGCGGCGCCTCCCCGGTGGGGCGCGCCCAGCCCGTCGGGCGGCCGAACCGGCCGGTCGGGGGCGCGGGTTGAGGACCAGAGACGAACCAAAGGACAGCAGATGTCGCTTCGTGGGAAGATCCGCAAGCTCGCCGTGATCGTCGCCGTGGCCGGTGCCGTGGTGGCGGTCCCGACCTCGGCCATGGCGGGGGGCTTCGCTCCGACGCAGTCGGAGGGGCAGAGCCTGGAGTCCGGCTCCGCGGGCGTCGGCCTGTTCGGCCCGCACGCCACCTGGTTCAACTTCGCCGAGCACGGCGAGAGCGACTGCGGCTGCTGATCCCCTCCGCACCCCCGAGCCCGGAGGCCGTCCGTCGGCCTCCGGGCTCACCGCTGTCCGGCGACGGGAGGCCCCGGGCTCACGGCCGCCCGGCGGCAGCGGCCCTCGGATTCACAGCCGCCCGGCGGCTGCGGGCTCCGGCAGCCTCGCGGCGCGGGCCCCGGTGCCCCGGACCGCCGCCCGCTCCCGCAGCTCCTTCAGCACCGCGATGTCCATCGCGTGCCCGGTGCCGTCCCCGCCGTGCTTGCGGTCCGGGGTCTCCACCACCAGCGGCACCCCGGCCGTCTCCGGGTGCTCGAACAGCTCGCGGAACGGCTCGGCGCCGATCATCCCGGCGCCGATGTTGGCGTGCCGGTCCTTGCGGGCGCCGACGACGTCCTCGGAGTCGTTGGCGTGGATCAGGCGCAGCCGGCCCGGCCCCGCGGCGGCGGCCAGGGCGTCCAGGGCGGCCGTCACCCCGCCCGGCTCCGCCAGGTCGTGCCCGGCGGCGAAGGCGTGGCAGGTGTCCAGGCAGACCCCCACCTTCGGGTGGTGGTCCAGCGCCTCCATGTACGCGGCCAGCTCCTCCAGCCGCGAGCAGAGCGAGCTGCCCTGCCCCGCCGTCGGCTCCAGCAGCAGCCAGGGCGCGTCGTCGCCGAGCCCGTCCAGCTCCTCCAGCAGCGGCCGGACGTCCGACCGGACCTGCGCCATCGCCTCGGCCCGGCGCGAGCCGCCGCCGGGTGCGCTGCCGACCGCCGAGCCGGTGTGCAGGACGACGCCGAGCGCGCCGATGGCGTGGCCGCGGCGCAGCGAGTGCCGCAGCGAGTCGGCCGAGCGCTCCCGGGTGGCCGGGTTGTCCGAGCCGAAGTTGATCAGGTACGGGGCGTGCACCCAGGCCGGGACGCCCCGCTCGGCGCAGGCGGTGCGGAACTCCTCGTCCTGCGCCGGGTTGCCCGGGGGAGTGGCCCAGCCGCGCGGGTTGGCCACGAACACCTGGACCGTCTCCGCACCGACCCGGCCCGCGTACGCCAGGCCGGTCCCGGCCAGCCCGCGACCGGCCACCGGGACGTGCGCGCCGATCGGGTTGCGGAGGGCGGCGACGGACGGTACGGGTGCGGTGGTCATGGCCCCGAGCATGCCACGGGCCCGGCCCCGGTCGTCGGGCGGGCCGGGGCGGGAGGCCCGGCGGCCGGGCTCCCGGCGGCCCGAGGAAACGGTTCTCTGTGCTCGATCGAGTGAATCCCGCCTGGAAACCGGGGGCCGTGCCGTCCGCATCCGTCACGATCCGGGACCAGAGGACCGCACGACCACCGAGGAGGCAGCCGTGACCACCGCCGAGCCGGCCGAGACCGTCGACCTGCGTGCCGACCACCTGATCCGCGACCCCTTCGCCGCCTTCGCCGACCTGCGCGAGCGCGCCCCGCTCGCCCGCGCCACCATCCCCGGCGTGGAGCCGTTCTGGATCGCCGTCCGCTACCAGGACGTCCGCACCGTGCTGTCCGACCCGCGCTTCGTCAACGACGTGAACGCCGTCGACGGCCCCGTTCCCGACCACCTGACCGCAGACCGGCTCGCCGCCGACGGCCCGACTCCCGACGGGACCACCACACCCGTCCCCGTGCACCGCACCGAGCAGGTCTGGCGCGCTCGGGGTATGCCGCCCGAGTGCGCGCAGTACCTGCGCGCCGGGGTCTTCGCCGCGGACGGCGCCCGGCACCGCCGGATGCGCGGTCTGGTGCACCCGGCCTTCACGGCCGGCGCCGTGGAGCGGCTGCGCCCCCGGATCGAACGGCTCGCCGAGGAGTACGCCCGGGCGCTGCCCGACCACGCCGACCCGGACGGCGTGGTCGACCTGGTCGCGCACTTCGCGTACCCGCTGCCCGTCACGGTGATCTGCGAGCTGCTCGGCATCCCCGAGTCCGACCGCCGGCAGTGGCGCCGCTGGAGCTCCTACCTCGGCCGGGGCACCGGGCCCGGCCTGGACGAGGCGTTGCGCGCCATGGTCGCCGCCGCCCGCTCGCTGGTCGAGCTCCGCCGGGGCGAACCCGCCGACGACCTGCTCTCCCGACTGGCGGCCGCGGAGGGCGACAGCCTCGCCCCGGTCGAGACCGTCTCGCTGATCCTCAACCTGGTCGTGGCCGGGCACGAGACCACCGCCACCCTGATCGGCAACGGCACGGCCGCGCTGCTCGCCCACCCCGAACAACTGGAGCTGCTCCGGGCCGACCCGGGCCGGCTGCCCGCCGCCGTCGACGAGCTGATGCGCTGGTGCGGCCCGACGATCGGTGGGGTGCCGCGCTACGCGACGGAGGACCTCACGCTGGCCGGCACCCTGGTCCGCAGGGGCGAGGCGGTGATGCCGATCCTGGCCGGAGCCAACCACGACCCGCGGGCCTATGCCGAGCCGGATCGCCTGGACATCTGCCGGGCGAGCACGCCGGACCGCGCCGGGCACCACGAGGCGCACCTGGGCTTCGGGCACGGCACCCACCGCTGCCTGGGCGCGGTGCTGGCGCACCAGGAGGCGGTGGTCGCCTTCGAGACGCTGCTGCGGACGTACCCGGAGTTGGCGCTCGCGGTCGGTCCGGAGGCCGTCGAGCGCGGACCGAACCCGGCCGCCTGGCACCTCGCCGCGCTGCCCGTCCGCCTCGGGCCGCAGGCCCCGGCCCGGGCAGCGGCCGCCGGCTGAGCCGGTCCACCGGGCCACAGGTACCCGACGTACCCGCCGCCCGGAAACCCCCGAGACACACCCCGACGCGCCCTGCCCGCCCCTCCCGACGTCCTCCCGCCGCCCGCGGTCCCCGCGCGCCCCGCCCGACCACCCGCTGCCGCGCCACGCCGGGCCCGTCCCACCCCTGGTCGACGCCCCGTCAGCCCCGCAGCCCAGCCCTGGTGGCGGGCCCACCGGGCCGCCCGTAGCGTCGACACGGCCGCAACCACCGGCCGTCACCGCCCGCGCACAGCGCGTCAGCCCCACCGCTGGACCGAGCGGAAGACCACCGCACCCGTACGAGCGCCGCGCGCGCCGAAAGGAAACAGGTCACCACTCATGCCCACGCGACGGGTCCACCACCTCGCCGCGGCCACCGCCGCCGCCACCGCCCTGACCACCGTCCTCACCTCGCTGGCCGCCGCCCCCGCGGCCCATGCCGCCCCCCGCTTCCCGCTGCACTTCGTCCAGCCCGGCGAATCGATTCAGCAGGCCGTCGACGCCGCCCGGCCCGGCGACACCGTCCAACTGCTCCCCGGCACCTACCAGGGCAGCGTCCGCATCACCACCCCCCGCCTCACCCTGCGCGGCTTCGGCGACGAGAGCGTGATCACCCCCGGGGACGGCGGCGAGAACGCCTGCGCCACCGCCGGGCACGGCATCTGCGTGGTCGGCACCGAGGAGGACCCGCTGTCCGACGTCAGGATCGACAGCCTCGCCGTCACCGGCTTCCGCAAGAACGGCATCGACGCCAGCGGCACCACCCGCCTGACCGTCCGCGGCACCTACGTCCACGACAACGGCCAGCAGGGCATCAGCCAGGAGATGTCCACCCGCGCCGTCATCCGCGGCAACCGCTCGGCCGACAACGGCCAGTCCGGCGTCTTCCTCGCCAACTACGCCTACCGCGAGGGCGGCTCGCCCGACACCGGCGGCACCGTGGTCGAGGGCAACGAGCTGACCGGCAACCGGGTCGGCGTCACCGTCCGCCGGCTGCGCGGGCTGGCCGTCCAGTCCAACGGGATCAGCGGCAACTGCGCCGGCGTCTTCGTGGTCGGCGACGAGGGCGTGCCCCGCGCCGGGGACCTCGACGTCCGGGACAACTCCGTCATCGGCAACAACAAGTTCTGCCCGGCCAACCCGCGCCTGGGCGCCATCCAGGGAGCCGGCATCGTCCTCACTGGTACCGAGGACACCCGGGTGACCGGCAACGAGGTGCGCGACAACACCGGCACCTCGGACTTCTCCGGCGGCATCGTCCTGTTCAAGAGCGTCGTCGGCGTCGCCAACGCCCGCGCCGTGATCGCCGACAACGAGCTGAGCGGCAACGGTCCGGCCGACCTCGCCGACCGCGACTCCGGCACCGACAACACCTTCGCCCGCAACACCTGCGGGCGCTCCGAGCCGGCCGGCCGCTGCTGAGCCCCGGTCCCCCCTCGCCGCCCGCCGCCGCACCAGGAACTCCCTAGGACCCGAGGAAACCCAGCCATGACCACCGCACCCGTCCATACCAGCCCCCAGGCCGCGATGCGCCTGCGCGAGCTCGTCTTCGGCGCCGCCTGCGCCGCCGCCGTCCGCGCGGCCGCCCGGCTCGGCGTCGCCGACGTGCTCGGCGACACCCCGGCCACCGTGACCGACCTCGCCGTCGCCCTCGACACCGAGCCCCGCCAACTGCGCCGCCTGCTGCGCGCGCTCGCCTGCTACGGGCTCTTCGCGCCGAGCGGCGACGACCGCTTCGAGCACACCGAGATGTCCCGGCTGCTGCGCGAGGACGCCCCCAACTCGCTGCGCTACATCTCCCTCTGGTGCACCGAGCCGTGGACCTGGGAGGCCTGGCCGAAGCTGGACGAGGCGGTCCGCTCCGGCCGCAACGTCTTCCCCGACCTGTTCGGCAAGGAGTTCTTCGACTACCTGCACAGCGACGCGGGCGACTCGGCGAAGGTCTTCGACAAGGCGATGACCACCTCCAGCCGGCAGTCCGCCGAGGACTTCGCCGACTACCTGGACCTCACCGGCATCGACTCGGTGGCGGACATCGGCGGCGGCCAGGGCCACGTGCTCGCCAGCCTGCTGGAGAAGCACCCGGCGCTGCACGGCACCCTGCTCGACCTGCCCAAGGTGGTGGCCGGCGCCGACCCCCGGCTCCAGGACGGCGGCGCCTTCTCCGCCCGGGCCCGCCTCGTCCCGGGCGACTGCCGGATGGAGATCCCGGTCCGCGCCGACCTCTACATCATCAAGAACATCCTGGAGTGGGACGACGACAGCACCCGCCGCACCCTCGCCAACGTGGTGAAGGCGGCCGGCTCCGGCGCCCGCGTGGTGGTGGTGGAGAACCTGGTCGACAACAGCCCCTCGATGCGCTTCACCACCGCGATGGACCTGATGCTGATGCTCAACGTGGGCGGTGCCAAGCACTCCGAGGAGAGCATGGTCGGGCTGATGGCGGAGGCCGGACTGGTGGTCACCGCGGTCAACCCGGTCAACCCGTACCTGCACGCCTTCGAGGCCGTCGTGAGCGGCTGAGCCGACCCCTGCACGCCCCCGCACACCTCCGTACGACGAGAACGGACCGTACGACCAGAACGACCGCCGGCCGGACCGCCGCGCCAACGCGGGTCGTTGGCGTTCGCCGGGTGGGACGCGATGCCGTCCGGATCGGGCACGG
>NZ_JBSFJC010000140.1:0-20500 GCF_053597855.1 Kitasatospora sp. NPDC001225 | reverse complement strand
GGGCACCCGCAGGGGCTGTGGAGCACCGAGGAGGTGCTGGAGCATCTCGGCAGCGTTCGCGGCACGCCCGTCACGGCCGACGACGCGCTGGACGCGCTCGCCGTACTGCACAACTACAGCCTCGTCACGCTCACGGAGACCGCCGACCGGGAGGTGACCCTGCACGCGCTCACCGCCCGGGCTGCTCTGGACATCGGTCCGGATGTGCCGGAAGCGTGGCTCGCGGCTGCCGATGCCCTCGCCGAACTGTGGCCGAGTGCGGATTACAGCGCGCAGGGCTTGGCCGCGACACTCCGGGCCAACACCGGCGTGCTTGCCGGGCACCGCACCTCCGACCTGATTCGACCGTCGCGGGGAATTCACCAGCTCTTGTTCTACTGCGGGATCAGCCTCATCGAGGCGGGCCTCTACACCACCAGCATCCGGTACTGGAGCAGCCTTGCCGCAGCGAGCGAGCGGGTTCTCGGCATCGACCATCCGGACACCCTCACCGCCCGCAACAACCTCGCCGCCGCCTACTCGGACGCCGGGCACACAGACGAGGCCATGCGGCTCCAGGAGGAGGTCCTCGAGGACCGCCGGCGTGTCCTCGGCGACGACCATCCCGACACCCTCACGACCCGCAACAACCTCGCCGTCACCTACCGGAGTGCCGGACGTACCGACGACGCCGTCAGCCTCCTGGAACAGGTCCTCGAAGACCGCCGACGCGTCCTCGGCGACGACCATCCCGACACCCTCACCGCCCGCCACAACCTCGCCGTCACCGAGTCGGAGACCGGGCGGATCGACGACGCCGTCGACCTCCTGGAACAGGTCCTCGAAGACCGCCGGCGCGTCCTCGACGCAGACCACCCCGACACCCTCCTGACCTGCAACAACCTCGCCGTCATGTACTGGGAGGCCGGGCTCCGGGACCGATCGCTGGAGATGCTCCGCCAGGCAGTGGCCGATCTGGACCGCGTCCTCGGGCCGGACCATCCGGACACCGCACTGGCCACGGAGAACCTTCGTGACCTGACCCGAGGACCTCAGCCCGACGCCGCCCACGACAGCAGCACCCGCAGCCCGTCGTCCGAGGCCGAGCCCGGGTCGGCGGTGTAGGTGACCAGCGCCTGTCCGGAGTCGTCGGCGGGCCGCAGCGTGTCGTAGGCGAGGTCGAGCGTGCCGGCGAGGGGGTGGCGGAAGGACTTCCGGCCGGAGGTCTTGTCGGCGACCGGGTGGTCGGCCCACATCTGGCGGAACTCCTCGCTGCCGAGGCAGAGTCGGCCGACCAGTTCGGCGAGCAGGGGGTCGTCGGGGCGGCGGCCGGCTTCGAGGTGGAGGAAGGCGACGTTCTCGCGTGCGCAGCCCGCCCAGTCGGCGTAGAGCTCGCGGGAGGCGGGGTCGAGGAAGGTGATGCGGGCGATGTTGCGGTCCTCGACGGGCAGGGCGCCGTAGTCGCCGAACAGGGCGACGGCGGCGCGGTTCCAGGCCAGGATGTCCATCCGGTGGCCCATCACCACGGCGGGGGTGTGGTGGAGCTGTTCCAGCAGGTGCAGCAGGGAGGGGCGCGGCTGCTGGCGGACGGCGGGGCGGCGGCGCGGCCTGGGCGTGGGACGGGCGAGGCGGTGGAGGTGGCCGGACTCGTCGGGGGCGAGGCGCAGGGCGCGGGCGACGGCGTCGAGGACGGCGTCGGACGGGTTGCCGACGCGGCCCTGTTCGAGGCGGGTGTAGTAGTCGACGCTGACGCCGGCGAGGTGGGCGAGTTCCTCGCGGCGCAGTCCGGCGACGCGGCGGCGGCCGCCGTAGTCGGGGAGGTCGACGTCCTCGGGGCGCAGGCCGGCTCGGCGGGTGCGGAGGAATTCGCTCAGGGCGCTGCTCGGGTTCACGTCATGGATTCTCACCCGGACGGGTGCCGCCGTGCCTGGTCCTGCCAGGACCAGGCACGAAGAGGCACTCAGCCGGTCAGCGACGGGAAGGCCGGGACGAGCCCGCCGTCGATCACGACGTCCTGACCGGTGATGTACGAGGAGCGCTCGGAGAGCAGGAAGGCGACCGTCTCCGCGACGTCCTCGGCGGTGCCCAGCCGGCCGAGCGGGACGTGGCGGCGGATCGGCTCGTGGTCGGCCGGGTCGGGGACGGCCGCGTGGAACATCTCGGTGACGATGTAGCCGGGGCTGACCGCGTTGACCCGGATGCCGCGCCCGGCGAGTTCGCTCGCGAGGGTGCGGGCGAGGCTGAGGACGGCGGCCTTGCTGGCGGCGTAGACGGCGGCGCCGGGCAGGCCGCGGTGCGGGGTCCAGGAGGCGTTGAGGACGACCGATCCGCCGCCGGCGGCGTCCAGCAGCGGCAGGGCGTGCTGGACGGTGAAGAACACGCCCTTGAGGTTGGTGGCGACGATCCGGTCGAACTCGGCCTCCGCGACCTCGCCGACCGGTTGGAAGCCGGCCACGCCCGCGTTGGCGAAGACCCCGTCGAGGCGGCCGTACCGCTCACTCACGGTGTCGGCCAGCCGGGCGAGGTCGGCGGGTACGGAGGCGTCGGCGCGGACGGTGAGCAGCCGGTCGCCGGCGTCGAGGCGGGCCGCGGCGCGGGCGAGCCGGTCCTCGTCGCGGCCGGTGACGACGACCCGGGCGCCGGTGCCGAGGAGGTGGCGGGCGGTGGCGAAGCCCATGCCGCTGGTGCCGCCGGTGACGAGGACGGCGGGGGTGGTGGCGTCGGAGGAGATGTTGTTCATGGCGTCCACCCTCGTGACCGGCGCCGGGCCGGCACCAGGCCCGGTCCGACCGTGGGTCCCGGAGGACCACCCTCCGAAAGACACCTCTGAAGAACGGCTCCGGAAAACCGCCCTCCCGACCGGGAATCGGAGCGATCACCGGGTGGTTGGGCCAAGGCGACGGTCCACTACGGCACTCGCGAAGAAGGACTTCCCATGAAGATCGGCATCATCGGCGCGGGCAACATCGGCGGCAACCTGACGCGGCGGCTGACCGCGCTGGGGCATGAGGTGGCGGTGGCGAACTCCCGCGGCCCGGAGACGCTCAAGGCGCTGGTCGACGAGACCGGGGCGACGGCGGTGACGGTCCCCGAGGCCGCCCGCGGGGCACAGGTGGTGGTGGTGACGGTGCCGCTGAAGAACGTGCCGGACCTGCCCGCCGGGCTGCTGGACGGCGCCGCCGAGGGCGTCGCGGTGATCGACACCGGCAACTACTACCCGAAGGAGCGCGACGGCCGGATCGACGCGATCGAGGACGGCGGGCTCACCGAGAGCCGGTGGACGGAGCAGCACATCGGGCACCGGGTGGTGAAGGTGTTCAACGGCACCTACGCCCAGGACCTGCTGGAGCGTCCGCGCCCGGCGGGCGACCCGGAGCGGCTGGCCGTGCCGGTCGCCTCGGACGACGAGGCGGCCAAGCGGGTGATCCGGGCGCTGGTCAACGAGTTGGGCTTCGACACCGTGGACGCGGGCGGCATCGACGAGTCCTGGCGCCAGCAGCCGGCCACCCCGGTGTACGGGCTGCGCGCCGGTGTCGAGGCGGTCACCCGGGCGCTCGCGGAGGCGTCTCCGGAGCGCCCGGCGGCCCACAAGGCCTGACCCCGCCGAAGGAGGCGGAGCCGGCAGCTCAGTGGAGCCGGCGCGCCCCCTCCGCCGGGACGGCGGTGAGGGTGCGCGGCTCCGCGTACCCGGCCGCGCGGAACGCGGCGGTGACCTCGGCGGCGACGTGTCCGGCCGCGTCCGCGTCCACCAGGGCGATGACCGAGCCGCCGAAGCCGCCGCCGGTCATCCGCGCACCGTGGGCGCCGGCGGCCACGGCGGCCTCGACGGCGAGGTCGGTCTCCGGGCAGGAGACCCGGTAGTCGTCGCGCAGCGAGGCGTGTCCGGCGGTGAGGATCGGGCCGAGCGCGGCGGGGTCGCCGGCGTCCAGAAGGGCGACGGCGGCCTCCACCCGGGCGTTCTCGGTGACCACGTGCCGCACCAACGGGACCAGCTCCGAGGGGAGTTGGGCGAGCGCGTCGGCCAGCCCGGACGGCTGGAGCGAGCGCAGCGCGGGCAGCCCGAGCAGGGCGGCGGCCCGTTCGCAGCCGGCCCGCAGTGCGGCGTAGGCGCCGTCGCCGAGGTCGTGCTTCACCCGGGTGTCCAGGACCAGCAGGGCCAGGCCCGCGCCGGCCAGGTCGACGGGCACCTGACGCATCGTCAGATCCCGGCTGTCCAGGAACAGCGCGGCCCCGGGGCGGCAGCACATCGAGGCCATCTGGTCCATGATCCCGCAGGGCACGCCGACGAAGGCGTTCTCGGCCCGCTGTGCGAGCACCGCCAGCTCGGCGGCCGAAAGGCCCAGCCCGTACAGGTCGTTGTAGGCGGCGGCGACGACGCACTCCAGTGCGGCGGAGGAGGACAGCCCGGCGCCGCTGGGCACGTCGCTGTCCAGCCGGAGGTCCGCCCCGCCGACCGGGTGCCCGGCCTCGCGCAGCGCCCAGACCACCCCGGCCGGGTAGCCGGCCCAGCCGGGCACGGAGCCCGGCGCGAGGTCGTCGACCCGGAGCGCGACGAGTTCCCGGCCCTGCGCGGACCAGAGCCGCAGCTGTCCGTCCCCGCTGCGGGCGGCCTGGGCGCGGACGGTCTGCGGCAGGGCGATCGGGAGGACGAACCCGAGGTTGTAGTCGGTGTGTTCGCCGATCAGGTTCACCCGGCCGGGGGCGGCCCACTCCCCCTCGGACGGACGGCCGTACAGCTGCGCGAAGTCGTTCATGCGGTGGCCTCCCGCAGCCGGCGGGCCGCGTGCTCGGGGGTGACGTCGTTGACGAAGGCGTCCATGCCGGATTCCACCCCGGCCAGGTACTTGAGCTTGTCGGCGGTGCGGCGGATGGTGAACAGCTCCAGGTGCAGGGCGAGTTCGTCCCGCTGATCGGCGGGGGCCTGGTGCCAGGCGGAGATGTACGGGGTGCGGCCGGTGCCGAAGAGCCGGTCGAAGCGGCGCAGCAACTCCAGGTAGAGGGTGGGGAATTCGTCCCGCTGGTCGGCGTCCAGCGCGGTCAGGTCGGGCACCCGGCGGTGCGGGTACAGGTGCACCTCGTATGGCCAGCGGGCGGCGAAGGGGACGAAGGCTGTCCAGTGCGTCCCGGCGAGGACGACGCGCTCGCCGTGGGCGCGTTCGGCGGCGAGCAGGTCGTCGAAGAGGTTGCGGCCGGCGGTGGCGCGGTGCTCGGCGGCGCGGGCGGCCATCCGGGCGGTGCGCGGCGCGGTGAAGGGCAGGGCGTAGATCTGGCCGTGCGGGTGGGCGAGGGTGACGCCGATCTCGGCGCCCCGGTTCTCGAAGCAGTAGACCTGCCGCACGCCGGGCAGGGCGGAGAGTTCGGCGGTGCGGTCGGTCCAGGCGTCCAGGACCAGCCGGGCCCGCTCGGGGGTGAGGTCGGCGAAGGAGGCCTCGTGGTCGGCGGTGAAGCAGACCACCTCGCAGCGCCCGGCGCCGGGGCCGCTGGTCCACAGGCCCTCGGCGGCCCGGACGGGCTCCGCGGGCGGGCCGGCCAGCGAGGGGAAGCGGTTCTCGAAGACGGCCACCTGGTAGTCCGCGGCCGGGATCTCGCTGTGCCGCCCGTCCCGGGACGGGCAGAGCGGGCACTCCTCGGGCGGCGGCTGGTAGGTGCGCGCCTGGCGGTGGGCCGCGATGGTGACCCAGTCGCCGGTGGCCGGGTCGAGCCGGACCTCGGAGCCGGGGGCCTGCGGGTCGAGCGGCCGCTCGTCCACGGCGCCGCGGCGGGCGGCCGTGCCGCCGTCGCAGGCCGTGCCACCAGCGCAGGCCGTACCGCCGTCGCAGGCGGCGTCGCCGTCGCAGGCCGCGCCGCTGTCGTAGTAGATCAGTTGCCGACCGTCCGCGAGGGTGGTCACGGTCCTGACGGTGGGCTGGGTCAGGGACGTCCCGGGCATGGCCCTTCTTCCTCTGAGCTCTGAGTGGAACACCGGAATCAACAGAAAGCTACAATCTCAAACATTATCCACCAGGGCCACGCACCGGACGTGGTCGAAGGAGGCCTCCCGATGGCTGACAGCGCCCAACCGCTCGCCGGACAGCGCCGCGTGCTGATCCTGGAGCGGATCCGCGCGCGCGGCGGGGTCCGGGTCACCGAACTGGTCCGCGACCTCGGGGTCTCGGACATGACGGTCCGGCGCGACCTGGACGCGCTGGCCCGCCGCGGCCTGGTGCACAAGGTGCACGGCGGCGCGGTCCGGGTCGAGGCGCCGGCCACCGGCGAGCCCGGGTTCGAGACCAAGGCGCACTGGGAGCTGCCCGCCAAGGAGGCGATCGCCCGGGCCGCCGCCGCGCTCGTACCGCCGGGCTCGGCGGTCGGGCTGGCCGGCGGGACGACCACCTACGCGGTCGCCCGGCAGCTGCGCGCGGTCGAGGGCCTCACCGTGGTGACCAACTCGCTGCGGATCGCCGAGCTGCTGGAACAGCCCGCCGAGGACGGCACCCCGTCCACCGCCACGGTGATCCGCACCGGCGGCGTGCGGACCCCCTCGGACGCGCTGGTCGGGCCGGTGGCCGACCAGGCGATCCGCTCCCTGCACGTCAACCTGCTGGTCCTGGGCTGCCACGGCCTCTCCCCCGAGGCCGGGCTGACCACCCCGAACCTGGCCGAGGCGGAGACCAACCGCGCCTTCCTCCGCTCGGCCCGCCGGGTGGTCGTGGTGGCCGACCACACCAAGTGGAACGCGGTCGGCCTGGCCTCCTTCGCCGACCTGGACCAGCTGGACGTCCTGGTCACCGACGACGCCCTGCCCGCCGAGCAGCGGGCGGCCGCCGCCGGACTGGTCGGCGAGCTGATCGTGGCCGCGACGGCGGACCACACGGGCCGAACCGGCTGACGGATCCGAAGGATTCAGCCGGGCCGGCCCGAACTCCCCCGCACCACCAGCTCGGTGGGCAGTTCCAGCCCTTCCCCCGCCGCCGCCTCCCCGCGCACCTGGTCCAGCAGCCGGCCGACCAGCGCCGTGGCGATCGCCCGCAGCGGCAGCCGGACCGAGGTCAGCGCGGGGTGGAGGTGGCGGCAGAGCGGCGTGTCGTGGAACCCGGTGACGGCCACCCCGCCGGGCCCGACCACCAGCCCCTCCGCCCGGACCGCCTCGTACACGTCCAGCGCCAGCAGGTCGCTGCCGGCCGCGAAGGCGGTGGGCCGGTCGGGCCCGCGCAGCAGCGCCCGTACGGAGGCCACCACGGACCCCGCGGCCGCCGTACCGGAACTCCCCGCCCCGGAAGCCCCCACCGCCACCGCGGACAGGCCCAACCGGCGTGCCTCGGCCAGGAACCCGGCCCGCCGCGCCGCCATCCAGGGCAGCTCCTCGGCGGCCCCGAGGTAGCCGATCCGGCGGTGGCCGAGCGCCGCGAGGTGCCGCACCACCTCGGCCATCGCCGCCTCGTTGCCGATGTCCACCCAGCGCTGGGGCTCGCCGGGCCCGGTCCGGCCGAAGCTGGCGAACGGGACGCCGAGCCGGGCCGCGTGGGCGATCCGGACGTCCTCGTGCAGGACGTCCGCCAGCACCAGTCCGTCCACCTGGCGGGCCGCCACCAGTTCGTCGATGGCGGCCACCGGGTCGGCCGCGCCCTGCCCCGGCCGGAACAGCAGCACCCGCTGCCCCGCCGCCCCGGCCGCGTCGACCAGGGCCTCCAGGAAGCCGGCCATCAGCGGGTTGGGGTCGAGCGGGTCGTCCACCGGGGCGAGGTAGCCGAGGGTGCGCCGGGCGCCGCTGCGCAGCGAGCGGGCCGACTGGTCGGGCTGGTACCCGAGTTCGCGGATCGCCGCGTTCACCCGGTCCAGCGTCTCCGGACGGACCCGCCGCGGCGCGTTGAGCGCGTTGGAGACGGTCTGCCGGGAGACCCCGGCCGCCCGGGCGACCTCCTCGATCGTGGTGGCGCCGCGGCGCGGCCGGTGCGGTCCCTCGGGCATGCGGTTCTCCAGACGTGGTCGGTGCGCGGAGCGGGCCGGGGCCCGGGGGCCGGCCGGCGGCCCCCGGAGGCGGTCAGCGACGCAGGGTCAGCAGCCCGCCGCGCGGCACCGGGATCACGTCCGCCCGGTCCAGCTCGACCTCGCCCTGCCGGACGATACGCCCCCGGGCGTCCTGCACCGTCACCGCCACCTGCCCGCGGCCGCCGGTGAGCCGGACGTCCGGGTCGGCGTCGGCGTTGGCCACCAGCAGGGTGCGCCAGTCGTCGCCGGAGGCGTCCACCGGCAGCGCGGCGTACCGGGCCACGGCCACCGTGCCGGTGTCGGTACCGGCGCCGGTGCCGCCGCCGGTGCCGCGCGCGGTGACCATCGGGTAGCCGAGGTCCGGGCGGGCCGGGAGCAGCTCGCCGAGCTGGAGGGTGTCGGCGTGCTCGCGGAAGACGCCGAGCCAGAAGGCGATCGCCTCGCGCTGCTCCTCGCTCTGGGCGGCGAGGTCGACGGAGATCTGCGGCACCGAGAACAGCACGTTGATCAGGTGGCAGGCGACCTGCTCGGCCGGTTCCTCCCGGTGCCACATCAGCATGTCGGCGTGGACCGGGACGGGCCCGGCGGCCAGCCGCACGTCGATGGTCCGCTGTCGGTTCTCCTGCGGGCTGAGCGGGCAGTCGGTGGCACGGATCATGGTGGCGTACGGCCACAGGCCGGGGCTGACGTACGGCTGGCGGTGCTCGATCATCGCCTCCGGGTTCGCGGCGGTGATCCGGCCGCGGATCGCGGCGAGCAGCCGCTCCACGCCCTCGTCCACGCTCGCGCAGTCCGCGCCGGGGCGGGCCGGCGGGGCGTCGTCGCGCTCCGCGGCCCGGGCGAACCAGTCGACGAAGTCCACCTTGAGGCCGTCCATGCCCCACTCCTCGACGGCCCGGACGAGCCGGTCGGTGAGGAAGGCCCGGACCTCGGGGTGGCGCGGGTCGGCGACGATCGCGCCCATGTGGGCGGCGTCGGCCAGCGCGAGGTGGCCGATCTCCCGGTACGCGGCGCTGTCCTTGCCGATGAACGGCAGCGCGTACCAGAGCATGTAGCGCACCCCGAGCTCGTGCACCCGCCGGACGTGGGCGGCGGTGTCGGGCAGCGAGACCGGCTCCCAGTCGCCGCAGTGGGCGTAGCCGCGGGTGCGGTCGGCGGTCATCCAGCCGTCGTCCACGATGATCACGTCCAGGCCCAGCTCCTTGCCGAGCGCGGCCTGGGTCTCGACGCCCTTGGGGGTGATGTCCTGGTGCATCGAGTACCAGGTGGAGTACGCGGGACGGCGGGCGGCCTCCGGGATGTCGGCCGTACGGCCCTCGCCCCACCAGGCGGCCAGGTCGGCCAGGGCGCGCCCGAAGTGCCGGCGCGAGGTGTCGATCCGGACGGTGAGCCGGTCGGTGGCCTGGGCCCAGAACCGGAACTCGCCGGTCTCCTCGACCACTCCGGCCCCGGCCAGCACGTCCGGGCGGTCCGCCGCGAAGGCGCTCAGCGCGACGTCGCCGGTGCCGACCAGCGCGGCGATCGGCGCGCCGTTGGCCAGCGAGGTGCGGCGCGGGGCGCTCCAGGCGGCGGGCAGCCAGCCGGTGCCGCGCGGCTCGGGGGTCCAGAGGGCGGTGGCGTCGACGCAGGGCACCCGCCACTCGATCCGGACCTCGCCCGGGCCCTCGGCGGTCACCTCCACCACCCCGTCGGCGACGCCGCGGGCCGTGCCCGTGCCGCTCACCCGCAGGTCCAGCCCGTCGGCGTACAGCGGACGCAGGCCGCCGGCGGCGGTGGGGGCGTGCGGCTCCCAGACGTCGGCCGCCGCCGCGTCGGCCGTCGTGCCGCTCGTACCGGCCGTGGCGCCGGCCGTGCTCACGGTCGTGCCGGTGTCGTTCGTCTCGGTCATGGTCAGCCCTTCGTGGCGCCGGCCAGCAGGCCGGAGATGAACTGCCTTTGGAGGACCAGGAAGAGGACCATCATCGGCAGGGTGGACAGCGCGGTGCCGGAGAGGATCGCGCCGTAGTCGGTGTTGGACTTGTTGCCGTGCAGCGTCGCCAGGGCGACCGGCAGGGTGTGCATCTCGGGGCTGCGCAGAGCGATCAGCGGCCAGACGAACTGGTTCCAGGAGCCCAGGAAGAGGAAGATCGACAGGGCCGCCAGCACCGGCCGCATGACCGGCACCACCACGCTGAACAGCACCCGGAGTTCGCCCGCGCCGTCGACCCGGGCGGCGTCCAGGAGTTCGTCCGGCAGGCTGCTCAGCGACTGCCGCATCAGGAAGATGGCGAACGGCACGCACAGGCCCGGCAGGATCAGCGCCTGGTAGGTGTCCAGCAGGCCGAAGTCCGTCATCATCTTGAACAGCGGTACCAGTACGACCTGTTCGGGCACCACGAGGGTGGAGAGCAGCAGCGCGAAGAGCAGGGTTCGGCCGCGGAAGCGGAACTTGGCGAAGGCGTAGCCCGCGAGCAGCGCCACGACCAGGGCGCCCAGGGTCTGGACCCCCGCCACCAGCAGGGAGTTGCCGACCACCCGGAGCAGGCCGATCTTCTGTTCCAGGTGGCTCAGGTTCTCGCCGAGGCTCCCGCCGGGCAGCAGCTTCGGCGGCCAGTCGAAGACCTCGGTGTCCTTGCGGGTGGCCGAGACCACCAGCCAGTAGAAGGGGGCGATCGACAGCCCGGTGACGCCGGCCAGGAAGAAGGTCAGCGGCCAGCCGCGCAGTTTCTTGAGGTTCACTTGTCCTTCTCCCCCATCAGGCGCATCTGGACGGCGCCGAGCACCGAGACGAGCAGGGTGAGCGCGTAGGCGATGGCGGAGGCGTAGCCGAAGTCGAAGTACCGGAAGCCGTTCTGGTACAGGTACATGGAGACGGTCAGGGTGGCGTTGTCCGGCCCGCCGCCGGTCAGCACGTACGGCTCGTCGAAGAGCTGGAGCGTGCCGATGGTCGAGAGCACGACGGTGAACAGCAGCACCGGGCGCAGCGCGGGGACGGTGATCGAGGTGAAACGGCGGATCGGGCCGGCCCCGTCGACCATCGCGGCCTCGTACAACTCCCGTGGTATGGACTGGAGTCCGGCGAGGTAGATGACGGCGTTGTAGCCGGTGTAGTGCCAGGTGAGCACCACGACGACGGCCATCCGGGCCCAGACGGGCTGGCCCAGCCAGTCGACGGAGGGCAGGCCGACGGCGTTCAGCAGCCAGTTGACGGCGCCGTCGTCGGCCTTGAGCAGGTAGGCGAACATCACGCCGGTGGCGACCAGGCCGGTGACCGAGGGCATGAAGACGCCGAGCCGCCACACCGTACGCCAGCGCACCAGCGCGGAGTTGATGCCGACGGCCATCAGCAGGGCCAGGCCGAGCATCAGCGGGACCTGGACGACGAGGATCTCGCCGGTGTTGCGCAGGGCCGTCCAGAACAGCGGATCGTCCAGCAGGCGCTGGTAGTTGGCGAGTCCGGCGTCGCGGGTGGCGGCGCCGGAGCCGGTGGTGAAGGAGAGCAGCAGCGAGTCGATGACCGGGTAGGCCTTGAACACGCCGAAGGTGAGCAGGGCGGGGGCGAGCAGCAGGTACGGCACGGCGCCGCGGCGCCAGCGGGCGCGGCGGAGCCGGCCGGAGCGGCCGGGCGCCGCGGATCCCTTGGACCCCTTCGATCCCTCGGACCCCTCGGACCCCTTGGTGAGGGCGGCGGGCGGGCTGGCGGCACTCATGCGATACCGCGCCCCGTCTGCTGGGCGAGCTGCTTGGCGGCGTCCTGGAGGACGGCGGCCGGGTCGGCGCCCTTGAGGAAGACCTTGGTCTGGGCGTCGCTGACGAGCTTGAGGGCGCGGGCGTAGTCGCCGGAGTAGTTGGTCGGGTCCCCGCCCTCGACGGCGAGGTCGGTGAAGGTCTTGAGCACCGGCTGGCCGCCGTAGAAGGCGCTGGGGGCGGCGTACATCGGGTCGGCGTAGGCCTCGGTGAGGGCCGGGAAGACGCCGCCCGCGTTGAACATCGTGTTGACCGAGGCGGCGCGGGTGAGCGCGTACTCGACGAACTTCCAGGCGGCGCGGCGGCGCGGACTGGAGGCGGCGACGGCCAGGTGGGTGGAGTTGACCAGGGCGGTGCGCTTGCCGCCGGGGGTGACCGCCGGGGGCTTGGTGAGGCGCCAGTTGCCGCTCTGGTCGGGGAACTTCTTCTCCAGGTAGTGCGCGACCCAGGTGGGCATCGCGGCCGCCCCGAGCTTGCCGGTCTTCATCACCGGCGGCCAGCTCTGGACGCCGGGGGTGTCGCCGATCAGCCCGGCCTCGTCCAGCCGCTTGATGATCGTCAGGGCCCGCACGGCCGGCTCCGAGGCGACGGTGATCTTGCCCTGGAGGTCGAAGTAGAAGGCGCCCTGGAGCTGCATCAGGCCCTGGAGGAAGTCCAGGTCGGGGGTGGGGTTGGCGGCCCGGTTGACACCGATCAGGGCGATGCCGGGGTTGGCGGCCTTGAAGCGGTCGGCGACGGCGAGCAGGTCGTCCCAGGTGGCGAAGGTCTCGGGGTCGATGCCCGCCTTGTCGAAGTAGTCCTTGCGGTAGAAGAAGCCGAGCGCGTTGACCTCCCAGGGCAGCGCGTAGGCGTGGCCGTCCTTGCCGGTGACGACCGGCCACAGGCCCTTGGCGAACCTGTCCTTGTACGCGTCGGCGCCGAGCGCGGAGAGGTCGGCCAGGCCGCCGGGGAACTTCTCCTGGTAGCCGGGCAGGTAGTCACAGCCGATGTGCAGGACGTCGCCGAGGCCCTGGCCGCCGGCCGCCAGTCCGACGGTGATCTTGTCCCAGATGGCGGGCTCGCCGATGTCCTGGACGTCGACCTTGATCCCCGGGTTGTCCTTCTCGAAGGCCGGGACGATGCCGCGCAGGGCGTCGGCGGCGGTGGCCCAGGACCAGACGGTGATCGTGCCGGTGTCGGCGTCCCCGCCGGCGGCGCCTCCCGAGCCGGAGCCGCCGCCGCAGGCCGCGAGGGAGCCGCCGGCCGCGACGGCCAGCAGGCCGGCTCCGGAGGCGCGGAGAAGGTCGCGTCGGGAAAGGTGTGACATTGCATTCCTCTCGGTGGGGTGGCGCCGGAAGGCTGTGGTGCGAAGGGGGTGGTGCGAGGGGTGGCGCGAGGGGGTGCTGAGCGCAGGCGGGGGCTGCTTGGCTGTTTTGAACGTTCAAACACACAAAACAAACCAGAACCAAACAGGTTCCAACGAGCGGACACAGCAAACGCCCGCCCTCCCCGTGCCGTCAAGACCTGGAGAGGGGAACGACGGGCTCCGCAACCGTTCCGTTATCAGCCGGTGGCCCGACCCTGCGGACGGGCACCGGATCGGTTTCCGGCCAGAATTGTCATGCATCCATCCACTTTCGACCGGCCCCGCCACCCGTCCGACTAGGGTCGCTCCAGCTTCGCGGCACGGCGCCGTACGGCCATCGCGCGGCGCTCCGCGGACCCGTCGATTGGACTGGTGAGTAGTGAACATCAAGCATCGCCACGTGCCCGGTCGTTCATGGACGGCGACGGTCCGGGGCCGGCTCGCCGCCGCGGTGGGGGTGGTCACCCTGCTGGTGGCCGTCCTCACCGGCACGGCCGCCGGCACGGCCACCGCGGCACCGGCGGCGGCACCGGTCGCCGCCGCCCAGGCCTCCCCCGGCTGGGTCTGTCCCGGCACACCCATACCGGACGGCTACGTGATCACCCAGCGCCAGCCGAGCGGGTGCAACAAGGCCGGCGCCTGGTACATCCAACCCGTGCAGAACGGCATCTGGACCTGCGCCACCTCGCCGATTCCCCCCGGCTACGTGATCACCCTCCACAACGCCACCGGCTGCAGCGGCATCGACTACTGGTACCTGGAAGTGCCCCGCGACGGCCAGTACACCTGCGCGGGCTCACCGATCCCGCCCGGGTACGTGCTCACCGGCCACATGAACTCCGGCTGCGGCAACATCGGCTCGTGGTACCAGCAACTGGCCCGCGTCGGCGAGTACATGTGCCCCTACCAGCCCGTTCCGGCCGGCTTCCGCGCCGGCACCTACAACGCGAGCATGTGCAGCGGCCTCGGGGGCTGGTACCTGCTCGCCGCCTGATCCGACCGTCCCCGGCGGGCACCGCGCAGCGCCGAGCGCCCGGTGCCCGCCGGGGAGTCCGACCGTCCCGCGTCCCGGCCGCCCGTCAGCCGCTCACCCGGACTCAGTCTTCCGCCGACCGCGGCTCCCCATCGGCGCCGGGGAACCGCGTCCCCGGGGTGACCGGGATCCCGCGCGACATGGCCTCGAAGTCCAGGATCGGGTGGGTCAGGATCTCCTCGACCTCGTCGGTCAGGAGGTTGCCCAGGATGAACTCCTCCTCCGCCCCCGACCCGAAGGTGACGACCTGTCCGCTCGACTGGATCATCCAGTTGAGCAGCTCCCGCTCACTGCTCTCCGCGAGGTGGATCTCCCGGCCGGGGTGGTCGCGCCGGATGCCGTCCACGACCTCGCGGACGTCCTCGACCGCCACCCCGAGCCTGCGGACCGTGTCCGGCGACGCCCGTCGGCCCCACCACTGGAAGATCACCCACTGGGCGACCGAGGGGTGCGACATGATCTCGGCCGCGAGCTCCGGCAGTTGGTGGAGGTTCTCGGCACTCGCCACGGTGTGCACCCGCACCCGGTCGAAGCCCTCGGCGTCGCACAGCGCGAGGGATTCCAGCAGCGCCCGCAGGAGGTTGCTGTCCGGGCTTCGGCGGAACGCCCGCTGCACGTCCGCGGTGACGGCGTCCAGCGGCAGCCGCAGCGAGGACAGCCCCCGGAGCCGGGCGAGCTTCTCGGCGGTGAGCGTGTAGCCGGTGGTGTCGAGGCCGACCTTGAGCCCGGCGGCGATGGCATGGTCGACGACGTCGAAGATCGGCGGCCACAGCAGCGGGTCACCGCCGGCCAGGACCAGGTCGGTCGTCCCGTGCGCGGCCAGCTTCCCGATGATCCGGTCCGCCTGGGCGAGGTCGATCTGCTCGGCGGCGAACGGGTTGTAGCAGCCCTGGCAGGACATCGGACAGCGGTTGTTGATCGACCAGTTGACCCGCCGCACGCGCCGGCCCGTACGCGGCCGGTCGGCCCGGCCGCGGATCCCGGCCACCAGCTGGGCCAGGCGCCGGGCCTGCGGGAGGGTGGCGTCCGCGAGCAGTTCCTCGGCCCGTTCGACGGCGGCCGCGGTGGCGTTGTTCTGGAGCAGCAGGAACGCCAGGCGCCACCGCATGGCCTCGTCGGCCGGGTCCCGGACCAGGGCCTGTTCGACCCGCGAGGTCAGGGCGCCGAGGTAGCCGGGGTTGAAGTGGGATGGTTCCAGGCGCCGTTGGAAGTCGTCGGCGATCGACCCGCGCTCCAGGGCCCGGTCGTAGCCGGCCCGCAACGGGTGCGGGGGCAGGATCTCCACGTGCTGCCGAGTGGACATGGGATGCTCTCCGGTGGGGGTCAGTTCGAGGCGGACGGCAGCAGGACGACCATCGAGTCGGCGGACGACAGCCCCATGCTCTCGACGAAGACCGCGTCCCGGACGCGCTGCGCGACGGCGGGGTGGGTGGGGGCGTCGAGGTAGCGGGCGGTGGATTCGAGCGGGGTCAGGCCCCGTTCGGCGATCAGGGTGCGCAGGGCCCGCGGGAGGTTGTCGAGGTCGTCGCGTATCCCGGCCAGGTCGAACCGGTCGGCCAGCCGCGTCGCGGCCCTGCGGGCCTTGGCCAGGTTGGTCGGCGGATCCTGGACGGTCGCCTTCGCCAGGTAGTAGGGGACGGGCTGCATCATCCAGGCCAGCGCCGCGCGCGGATCGTCCTCGTGGCCGGGCAGGTCGAAGGCCTCCGGCCCGAGCCCGAGGCCGTCGCAGAACCACTCGGGCCGCATGCTGATCCGGTAGTGGGCGTGGCCGGCCAGCCGGAACGCCGGAAGCCGGGCGATGACGGACGTCGTCTCGATCCCGAAGGTGTCGGAGATCCGCCGCATCCTCCGCCCCACCACGGCCCGGACGTCCGGCACGTGCGCGTCCTCGCCCACGAGGTGGATCAGGTCGAGGTTGGAGACGACGTCTCCGTCCGGCCCGGTGCGGTGGTCGCCACGCGCGAGCGAACCGGTCGCCGCCACCGACATGCCGGTGACGTCGGCGAACTCACGGGCCAACTCCTGGAACAGCAGGGGGACGTCTTCGGGTCTCACGTGGCTCCTCGGGTGTCGGCGGCGACGGCGAGGAAGAGAGCTTCACGCGCTCTTCCAAGTCCTTTTACATCGTGGAGAGTTCGTATTCAGGCGCGCAGCCTAACAGCGGCTCACCACAAATGGTCACGTTCGCATCAACTACCCCATGCGATATGACCGATACGCCGACAGAATCATTCATATCCGGTCAATCGAAGGCCACTCGACGCACGTAGACCGGGAACGGGTCGGGCCCGACGAACGCGACCGCCCCCACCGCACCGAAGTGGTACAGCCGGTGGCCGATCTCCCCGGCGGACCGAGGGCCGAACCGGCTGTTGAGGTCGGCAGCCTGGTCCGCGTCCAGCGCGAGCAGAGCGAGGCCGGCCCGGACGCGGACTTCCTCGACTTGGAAAGCGATGCCAGGTACATCCAGACGTGGCAACCGCTGGTTCTGCCTGGGCTCTTGCAGACCGAGGACTACGCACGCGCCTTGCTTGGAGCGAACCCGGCGGCTGTCCGCCCCGAACGCATCGACCAACTCGTCAAAGTGCGGATGGAGCGCAAGGGCGTCCTGGTCAAGTCAGAGCCTACGCGCTTCTGGGCGATCATCTGGGAGCCCGCTCTCCGATGCCCGGTCGGTGGAACCAACGTACAGCGCGCACAGTTGGACTACCTGGTAGAAGCCGCACAACGCCCCAACGTCACCTTGCAGGTCGTCCCGCTCGATGTCGGCGCAGTCGCTGGAGCGTGCGGAGCGTTCGTGATGTTCGGCTTCACCGATTCACCGAATCCGGGGGCAGTGTTTCTTGAGACCCTGACCAGCAGCCACTATCTGGAGCAGGAAGCGGAACTGGACGGCTATGGGCTTGTCTTCGACTACCTGAGGTCATCGGCCCTGAATCCGGCCCAGTCGATCGATATGATCACCGCCATCGCGACAGGGACGTGAGTGCGAGATCAGAGAAGAGGGTGAGCACATGACCATGCCGGAGATCTCCGCCCGCGGCTGGTACAAGAGCAGCTACAGCGCCCAGGCGAACGACTGCGTAGAGACCACGCTCGTCGCCAGCAGCGGCATGGCGGTCCGGGACTCGAAGGACCCGAACGGCCCGGCCCTCGCCTTCCCCACCGACACCTGGACGGCGTTCGTCACCGCCCTCAAGACCGGCGAACTTCCCAACACGTGAGCACCCCCGCGCGAGAAGTCGGCCCAACCGACTTCTCGCGCAACCACACCCACTCGCTCAAGCGAACGGGAATGCCACCCTCAGCACCTCGACGAGGCGGGCCTTGACTGCCTCCGTATAAGCAAGCAGGGTCCGCTGCCCGCCGTCTACGAAGTCGCCGCCCTGGAGAAGCGGGAGGCACTCGCGGCGCCTGCGCGCGAGGGCAAACCCTGGATGTGGCCTTCGATCGGCTTCGGACAGCAGCCCTCGATGTAGGGCCGACGCGGCGGCTCGTCACACAGATTGCAAAGGAACTCGAATGATCGACCCGAGTCGGGACAACCTGACGCACGCGGCTTGGCGAAAGAGCAGGTACAGCGCCAACCAGGGCAACTGCATCGAGGTCGCCGACGGCTTTACCGGCACCGTTCCCGTCCGGGACTCCAAGGACCCCAACGGCCCGGCGCTCGTCTTCCCCGCCGACGCGTGGTCCGCCTTCCTCGCCGCCCTCAAGACCGGCGAACTTCCCAACACGTGAGCACCCCCGCGCGAGAAGTCGGCCCAACCGACTTCTCGCGCAACCGATCAGCCAGGACGCCGCCCGCCGCACGACTGACCGGAGCAACAGCCGGAGGGTCCTGCTCCGGCATGACCCGCCCCGGTGCGGCCCGGCGGCTTCAGGGGGCCGCCGGTGGGGCGAGGTCCTTCGTCATGAAGACCCTGCTGGTGCCCGGCGGGTCGCACGGGACGTCGCCCAGGCGTCGCCAGCCGTGCTTCGCGTAGAACCCGGGCGCCTGGAAGCTGATCGTGTACAGCACCGCCGTGCGGCAGCCGCGTGCGCGGGCCTCGTTCTCGGCCCGGCGCAGGATCTCGCTGCCCAGGCCGCCACCGCGCAGCTCGCGCGGCAGGAAGAACAGGTCGAGGAAGAACAGCCCGAGTGAGGTGCGCCCGGTCAGACCGCCGATCACCTGGCCGGTCCGGGAGTCGCGTACCAGGACGGCCAGCGGGCGGCGGTCGTCGATGGCGGTCGTGTCGGTGTTGAACCGGTCCAGGGCATCGGAGACGAACGATACGTCGGTGGGCTCCGGGGCATCGGTGACCGTGAGGCCGATGCCGGGCCAGGGGTTCGGTGGGGTGCTGTCGGTGGCGGGCATGAGGTTCCCAGGGCGGTCGGCGGAAGGGGTACGGGCGGAGGACGCGGTGGCCTCGGCCGGTACGGGACGATAGGGCGCGGACGCTTCGGCCCGACCCGAATCGAGACCGACGACAATCGAAGGCATGGACGATCAGCGCGAGAGCCGGGACGTCGGTGTGGACCTGGCCGTCGTGGCCAGGCTGCTGGCCGACGGCACCAGGGCGGACTTCTGTCTGGCCCTGCTGGACGGCCGGGCCTGGACGGCCAAGGAACTGGCCCGCCACGCCGGTGTCGCGGCCTCGTCCGCGACCGAGCATCTGAATGTGCTCGTACGCGGCGGACTCCTCGTCGAGGAACGGCACGGACGCCACCGCTACCTGCGGATGGCCGACCCGCGCGTGATGGCCCTGATCGAGAGCCTCGCCGCGCTCGCACCGCACCGCGCCCCCGGACCGCGTTCGCTGTCGGGCTCGGGGCGGCAGCGGGCCCTGGCCCGGGCCCGGCTGTGCTACGACCATCTGGCCGGGGAACTGGGCCTGGCCGTCACCGACTCGATGGCCGATCGCGGCCTGCTGGACTGGGGCGCCGATCCATCGCTCACCGCCAAGGGGGCGGCCTGGATCGGAGACCTGGGCATCGCACTGCCCGACGCCTCCCGCAGGCCGCTGGTACGCGCCTGCCTGGACTGGACCGAACGGCGCCCGCATCTGGGCGGGGCCGTCGGCGCCGCCGTCTGCGGGCACGCCCTGGCCGCGGGGTGGCTGACCCGGATCGGAACCACCCGCGCCCTCGCCGTCACGGATCTGGGCAGACGTGAACTGCGCGAGCACCTCGGACTGCCCGCGACCACCGACATGCCGTCCCGGGACCAGGAGGCGGACTAGCCTCCCCGGGACGCTCGGGGCCGGGCGCGAACGGGGCCCGCGCGAGGAGTCGGCCGGGCCGACTTCTCGCGCTCCCGGCCGCGCGGCGCTACGGGAGCACCGGGCGCAGGACCTCGGCCACCCGGGCCTTGACCACCTCACCGTGGACGAGCAGGGCGGGCCGGCCCCCGCGCTCAACCGAAACACCGAGGTCCGCCAGCACGTACAGGGCGCGCAGGGTGCGCACCGTGTTGGAGGCCCAGACCGGCATCGGCCCGCGCTCGTACGGGGCGAGGGCCTCGGCGATCGGCGACAGCCAGGCGGTCGACCGCTCCGGCGTCAGGTCGGGGCGGGTGAGGACGAGGGCCACGGCCTTGGCGAGCCGGTCGTCCTCCCGCTCCGCGAACAGGTACTCCGTCGGGGCGAGCAGGCGCTCGGCGGCGAGCGCGAGCAGCGGCTCGGGGTCGACCTCGGGCCGCAGGCCGAAGGCCCCCAGCAGGTCCGCGCCGTGCGCCACCGCGTGCAGCCACCCGAGCGCGTCGTCACGGCCCCGCAGGTCGGCCTCCGCGCGGTACCAGGCGGCGAACGCGTCAACCCACGACAGCCTGAGCACCCCCTGACCCACGATCATCTTCAGGACGAGCGGGGCGAACGTCCGGGCTTCAATCCGCGGATCGGTGAAGCGCTCCGCCATCAGGTCCCCGAGCGCCAGACACCCCTCACCGTCGATCACCCCGCCCCGTATCCAGGCGTCCAGCACCGCGTACGGGTAACCGTCCCTGACCTCCGGGTCCGGATCCCCCAGAGCCACCGCCAGCTCCGCGGTCAGTTCGTCCAGCCCGCGCCCCGGGGGAAGAGCACAGTCGTTCTCGTAGATCTCACGCCAGTTCGTCACGCGCGGACCCTATCGGCGGCCGCCGAGCCCTTTCACCTGCATTTTCGCCCTCGCCGGCAAGGCCTCGACCGGTTGGCTCCGATCAACACCCGCCCGAAAAGGATCATCACTCCGATAAAATCGAGTCCGTCGAGCACAGGGACGACAAGCGGCTGGACCTGTCCAATGACGCGAACAGGTTCACCGCCTCGGTCGTGATGGGCGATTCCGGCACGGCGCCGGACACCCTGCACCTGACCGTCGTCGCCCCCTGCGTCCCGCGCGGCGCCGGCCGGGGGGCCTCCGCGAGCGGCTGACGGCGAAGCCCCGCCCGGTCCCGTGTGGGAAGTCGGCCGGGCCGACTTCCCACACGG
>NZ_JBSFJC010000139.1:0-20778 GCF_053597855.1 Kitasatospora sp. NPDC001225 | reverse complement strand
GAGCCCGCACGCCCGGAGGCCGGAGGCCCCCGCGCCCGAAGCCCGCACCCCACCCGGAGACGGAGACGGAGCGGACCGCCGGCAGCGGGCCCCGGCTTCGTACGTATCGGCCGAGCGGCTCAGAACCCGCCGGTCTGCTCGTCCCGGCGGCGCTGCCAGCGCTGCTCCACCCGGTCCATCATCCCGGCCTTGCGGCGCGGGGCGGCGGCCGGACGGGCTCCGGTGCCCTGGCCCGCGGGACCGCGGCGCCAGCCGGTCACGGCGAACACCGCGCACCCGAGCATCACCAGGAAGCCCACGACGCTGACCCAGATCTGATCCGGTACGACCATGCCGCCCATCAGCAGGCCGATGCCCACCACGAAGCCGGCGACGGCCAGGTAGACCCGCCGACGGGTGTAGGTGCGCAGCCCGGTTCCCTCAAGCGCAGACGCGAATTTGGGATCTTCGGCATACAGCGCTCGCTCCATCTGGTCGAGCAGTCGCTGCTCGTGCTCCGAGAGCGGCACGGAGTCCTCCTACTCGTCGGTCGCGGGTGCGACCGGTCCGCCCACCCCGGTCGGGGAGGCAAGTCCAATCAGCCTTGGGGCACACGGTCGGACGCCCGTGCGGGGGACCCGGCCCGTGTCGTCCATATGCCCCACGCGTCCGGCTGTCATGCTTTCCGGCTTTACCCAGATCATACGGTCCGTGGGCCCGTTACGGGGTGGTCTGCGCCGCGTGGGACGGGCCACTTCGAGCGGGGACGGCCGCATCGGAGTCAACGCGCCACGCCCCGGACAAGTGCCCGATCGGATGGAATCGTCCCGGACCTGGGGAGGTTTGCCGCCGGGTGGCACCGCCCGGCCGCCGCCGGGCCCGGAAACGGGCGGGCCACCGAGGGGTCACGGCGCGGGAACGGGCGGGCCTCCGGGGCGCGAACCACCGCCGTACGGCGGGCAAAAAAAACCGTACGACGGCGGAGGCGCGCGTGAAGGGGCGCGCGGGCCGGGAGGGGCGCCTCAGGCCAGGGTGGCCAGCAGGTGCAGCTGGGTCGCCACGGCGTGGAAGGCGGGCTGCGCGGCGGCGGCCTCCTCCAGCTTCAGCAGCGCGTCCAGCGCGCCCGGCTCGGTGTCCACCAGCACGCCGGGGACGAGGTCGGAGAAGACCCGTACGCCGTGCACCGACCGCACCCGCAGGCCCGCGGCCTCGGCCAGCCGGCCCAGCTCCTCGCCGGTGAAGCGGCGCGGCATCGGGTCCTGCTCGCCCCAGCGGCCGTCGGCGGCGGACAGCACGGTGCGGGCCTCGGTGAAGTGGCCGGCCAGCGCGCGGGCCAGCACGGCGCCGTTGCGGTTGGCCGCCAGCAGGCTGACCACGCCGCCCTTGCGCAGGGCGCCCGCCAGGCTGCCGAGCGCCTCGGCCGGGTCGTCCACGACCTCCAGCACGCCGTGGCAGAGCACCGCGTCCACGCTGCCGGGGGCGACCAGCTCGGGCAGGGTCTGGGTGTCGCCCTGGACGGCGCGCACCAGGTCCGTCACACCGGCCTCGGCGGCCCGGCGCTCCAGGGCGAACAGGGCGTCCGGGCTCGGGTCGACCACGGTGACGCGGTGGCCGAGCTTGGCGACCGGCACCGCGAAGTTCCCGGTGCCGCCGCCGGTGTCGACCACGTCGAGCACCGGCTGGTCCAGCTCGGCCGACCGCTTCTCCAGGGCCGCCCGGACCACCTCCCACACCACGGCGGTACGCAGGGCACTGCGGGGACGCGTCGGGTACAAGGTGGGACTCCTTGGCACGTGCAGTTCGATCAGGTTGCCTCCACCTTAGAGCCTGTCCCAGGGATCCTTGCCGGGCCCACGACGCCGTCCGACGGGAGCCGGGGCGGGGGCGGCGCGGCGTGCAGGCCGAGCAGGCGCTCGACCAGGCGCAGGAAGAGGGCGGAGTTGCGGACCAGGTCGTCGGCGTCGCGGGCCGAGGCGGCGCCCCTGATCCCGGCCTCGGCGGCGGCCCGGCGGCGGGCGCCGGCACCGTAGTAGACCGCCCACTCGGCGAGCTCCGGGGCCACCTCGGGCAGCACCTCCCAGGCGCTGCGGATGGCCTTGCGCCGGCGCGGGCTCTTCTCCGGGCGGCCGCGCACCGCCAGGACGGCCGCCACCGTGCGCAGCGCGGCCAGGTGGGCGGTGGCGTAGCGCTCCAGCGGGTCCTCCAGGGCGCGGGCCCGGGTGAGGGTGCGGTGGGCGTCGGCGAGCAGGTCGAGGGCGGCCGGCGGCGCGGCGACCCGGCGCAGCACGGGGTGGACGTCGGCTCCGGCGGGGCGCCCGGCGGACGGGCCCGGGAGCTGCGGCGGGGCGGCGGAGTGGAGGCGGGCGGTGACGGGCTCAGGACGGCTGACGGTCATGGTCTCCCCCGTTCCGAGGCAGCGCGCGGACCGGGTGGTCCGTGCCCCTCCATCGTGAACGGCACCACTGACAATCCGGCCGGGCCGGCCGCGCCCCGGGCGGCTCCGGAAGGGCGTCCGGAAAAGGCGTAGCGGCGGCGGGCGCGGTCCTCCCCCGGTTCCGCGCCGCCGCCGTGCCGTCGCTCCGCCGCTCCCCCGTGGTCGGCGGTGGCGAGCTCCCCCCTCGCGGCCGGTCTCCCCCCGGCCCGCTCCGCCGCCCCGTGTCGGCGGTGCGGGGACCGTGACCAGCCCCGTGGCGGTCCGTCCGCCGCCTCCCCGGGCCGGTTCGGCCGGGGGACGGACGGATCCGCCACCCGGGCGGGCCCGGCGCCCGACGCGCCGCCCTCCCGGGTGCCACCACTCTCCCGTCTCCGCAGGTCGGGGGCCATCCGCTGACGTACTCAACCGCGGATCTGAGTATTTGTACTCAGTGCGCCCCGGCCCGTCCCGGTCCGGCCGCCCGCCGGAACCGGCGGGTGCGTCCACGGCGTCCCGGGTGCCGGGTACGGTACGGCGGGGCCGGGCGGTACCGGCCCACCGGACGACCAGGGGACGCGATGACGAGGAGGGGGACGAGATGACGGTCCTGCCGCTGATCTTCACCAGCGGACTGGCCAGCGGCATCAACGCCTACGCGGTGGTGCTGCTGCTCGGCCTGCTGGGCAGGTTCGCCGACGCGGACTCGGTGCCGCAGGCGCTGGAGCGCACCGACGTGCTGGTCGTGGCCGCGGTGCTGTTCGCGCTGGAGGCGGTGGCCGACAAGATCCCGTACGTGGACAGCGTCTGGGACGTCGTGCACACGGTGATCCGGCCGGTCGCCGGCGCCACCGTCGGCGTGCTGATCGCGGGCAACGACCCCGGCTCGCTGAGCGAGGTCGCGGCCGGCGCGATGGGCGGCACCTCGGCCCTGGTCAGCCACCTGGTGAAGGCCTCGCTGCGGATGGCCGTCAACACCTCCCCCGAGCCGGCCAGCAACATCGTGGTCAGCATGGCCGAGGACCTCTCGGTGGCCGGCCTGATCACCCTGGCGATCTTCCACCCCTGGCTGGCCGCCTCGGTCGCCGCCGTGGTCCTGGCCGCCGGGCTGCTGCTGGTCTGGCTGGCGGTCAGCCGGATCCGCGCCTTCCGGGCCCGCCGCCGCGAACGCCGGGCCGCCCGGGCGGCGGCGGGGAGCGCCTGAGACTGGTCCTAGGATCAGGTGCCATGGCAAAGATCGTCGTCATCGGCGCAGGAATGAGCGGGCTCGCGGCGGCCTCCCGGCTGGCGACCCTCGGCCACCGGGTGACGGTCTGCGAGGCGGGCGGCACCTACGGGGGCATGGTCGGGCGGTACGAGCGCGAGGGCTTCGCCTTCGACACCGGGCCCGGCCTGCTCACGCTCCCGGCGGTCTACCGCGACCTCGCGCTGAAGACCGGCAAGGAGCCCCTGGAGCAGCTGGTCGAGCTGGCCCCGGTCGACCCGGAGAGCCGGCACCTGTTCCCCGACAGCACCGCCGTCACCCTGCCGAACGCCTCCCGCGGCGGCGTCAGCCAGGCGCTGGACGCCGCCTTCGGGGCCGGCTCCGGCGCCCGCTGGAGCACGGTGATGAACCACGGCCGGACGGTCTGGGAGGCCACCCGCCGCCCGCTGCTGGAGGAGCCGCTGCCGGCCGAGCGCGGCGTCCTGTCCCCGGCCGACCGGGCCCTGGTGGGCACCGACCCGTACCCCGTCCCGCCGCGCACCGGCCTGGCCCGGCTGCGCCGCGCCCAGCCGTGGTCCCTGGAGCACGTGGCCGCGCGCGAGCTCGACGGCCACCCCGGCCTGACCGCCCTGCTGTGCGAGCCCGCGCTGCGGTACGGCTTCACCTCGGCCATGGCACCCGCCGGGGCCACCGTGCTGCCGTACATGGAGCAGTCCTTCGGCGTCTGGTACGTCCGGGGCGGGCTGCGGGCCCTCGCGGACGCGGTGTACCGGCGCTGCGAGCTGCGCAAGGTCGAGTTCCGCTTCGACACCCCGGTCACCCGGGTGGTCGTCGAGGGCGGCCGGGCGACCGGGGTCGAGACGGCGGACGGCCGGATCGACGCGGACCTGGTGGTCTCCGCGATGGACACCGACGCCTTCTACCGCCACGGCCTGGCCGAGTGGCCGGGGCTGCCGCCCGGGGAGTGGGAGCCGGTGGAGGTGCCCGGCCGCTTCAGCGTGCTGCTCGCCCTGCGCGGCCCCCGGCCCGAGGGCACCCCGCACCGTACGGTCGTCCACGCGGCCGACCCCGCCGCCGAGGCGAACGCCCTGACGCTCTCGGCGCCGCCCTGCGAACGCCCCACCGTCCAGGTGCTGCGCCCGGACGACCCGGCGCTGCGGCCCGACGACGACCACGAGAGCGTGGTGCTGACCGCGACCGTCCCGGCCCAGGACGAGGTCGACTGGACCGTCCCCGGGTTCGCCGACCGCTACGCCGACCGGCTGCTCGCCCACGTGGACGCGGCCGGCCTGGGCCTGCGCGAGCGGATCCTGTGGCGGGTCGTGCGCACCCCGGAGGACACCCGCCGGGAGACCGGCGCGCTGTTCGGCGCGGTCGCCCGCCCGGCCCTGGCCGGCTCCGCGGGCTCCTGGCTGAAGGCCGCCAACGAGTCCCCCGTCCCCGGCCTCTACCTGATCGGCGGCAACGCCCACCCCGGCGGCGGCCTCGCCCGCGTCGGCATGTCGGCCTGCATCACCGCCGGCCTGATCGGCCCGGCGTAACGGCCCGGTCGGGCCGGTCAGGGCGGGTCAGCCCTGCTGGTGCCAGGTGTTCTGCTGCTGGTAGCCGTGGTTCTGGTCGTACATCGGCTGCTGCGGGATGCCCTGGGTGTGCGGGTCGGGCTGGGGCTGCCACTGCTGGGGCTGCTCCTGGGCGGTCTGGTCCCAGGCCTGCTGGTGCTGCGGCTGCTGCTGGTAGCCCGCGTACGGGTCCTGCTGCTGGTGCTGCTGCTGCGGGTAGCCGCCGTACGGGTCGGGCTGCTGCTGGGGGTAGCCGCCGTAGGTCTGCTGCTGGTCGTAGGCGTAGGCGGGCTGCTGCTGGGTCTGCCACTGCTGCTGGTCGTAGCCGGCCTGGTAGGCGGGGGCGTACGGGTCCTGGGGCTGCTGCTGGACCTGCGGCTGCTGCTGCTCGTAGTACCCGGGGGCGTAGACGCCGTCCTGGGCGAGCTCCTGCATCTCGAAGGCGGCGGTCTGCTCGACCTCCGGCACCTCGTCGGGCACCGGGGAGGGCAGCGGGGTGGGCAGCGGCGCGGCGGCCGGGGTCTCCTCGACGGGGCTGACCTCGCCGACCCGCCTGCGGGCGACCGCGGCGGCCGCCACCGCGGCGGCGCCGCCGGTGAGGGCGCCGAGCAGCGGCACCTTGGCGAGCGGGCCGGGCAGGCTGCCGTCGGGCTTCCGCAGGGACCAGCCGGTCTGGTGGCCGCGCTTGACCGAGAGGGTGACGAAGGCCTGTCCGACCGCGAACAGCGCGGCGCCGGCCCCGATCACCACGACCGAGCCGAGGACCATCCCGGCGGCCACGCCCAGGAAGCCGGCCAGGGCCAGGACCCGCCAGTGCAGCGGTGCCCGGTTCTGCAGCAGCACCTCCGCGACCAGCCAGAGCGCCACCACCGCCAACGCGACGTACAGCAGCAGGTATCCGATGCCCATCCGCCCCGCTACCTCCAGTCGCGTACCCGCGCGTGTGCGCCGCGCGTGTGCGGCGACTGTACCGGTTCAACGGCCGGGGTACCGCATCGCGTTCCCGCCGCCCGGGCACCGGCCGCACACGACCGAGCCCGCCACCGTCGGTACGGTGACGGGCTCGTGAACACCCGGCGTCGGCGCGGCGGGAGCAGGCCCCCGCAGCGCCCGCTCAGCGCTGGTGCAGTCCCAGGTTCTGGTAGATCTCCAGCGTCGCCGTCGAGTGGTTCAGCGTGATGAAGTGCAGACCCGGCGCGCCCTCGGCGAGCAGGCGCTCGGCCATCGCGGTGGCGTGCTCCATGCCGATGGCCCGCAGCGCCGCCGGGTCGTCGATGGCCGCCCGCAGGCGGGCCTCCAGGTCGACGGGGAAGGCCGAGCCGCTGAGCTGCGGGAAGCGCTCCAGCTGCTTGGCGTTGGTGACCGGCATGATCTCCGGGATGATCGGCGTCTCGCAGCCGGCGGCCGCCACCCGGTCGCGCAGCCGCAGGTAGTCGTCCACCTCGAAGAACATCTGGGTGATCGCGTAGTCGGCCCCGGAGCGGATCTTCGCCACGAAGTGCCGGATGTCCTCGTCCCAGTCGGTCGAGCGCGGGTGCATGTTCGGGGAGGCCGCGACGCCGACGCAGAAGTCGCCGATCCCCTTGATCAGCTCCACCAGCTCGTACGCGTAGGTGACGCCCTCGGGGTGCTTGACCCACTCGCCCATCGGGTCGCCGGGCGGGTCGCCCCGGACCGCGAGGACGTTGCGCACGCCCTGGTCGGCGTACTGGCCGATGATGTTGCGCAGCTCCGCGATCGAGTGGTCCACCGCGGTGAGGTGGGCGACCGGGGTCAGGGTGGTCTCGGTGGCGATCCGGCCGACCATGTTGACGGTGCGCTCGCGCGAGGAGCCGCCCGCGCCGTACGTCATGCAGACGAAGTTGGGGTCGAGCGGTTCGAGCCGGCGGATGGCGTCCCAGAGCTTCTGCTCGCCGGCCTCGGTGCGGGGCGGCATGAATTCGAAGGAGAAGGAGCGCTTGCCGGCCGCCAGGAGTTCGCGCACCGTCAGTGCGCGATCCGTTCTCGTGGAAGCGATTCCGAGTGCCATGCTGGCAGGCTATCCGGCGTTCGAAGGGGCCGGACAACCGTATTCCATCTATTGAGACAACTGATGGAAGACGTTCCGTTTCGCCCCGGAACGGCTCCGCCGCCCCTCCCCCGTGCCCCGGGCCGAACCGCTCGCACAGCCGTTCCCGGCCGCACCGCTACGCTTGCTGCACCCCAGAGAACCAGCGGAGCCCCATCGTGACCTCGTCCAGCACCCGGCCGGCCAGCCCCGGTTCGGCCCTCAGTGCGGCCACCAGTGCGGCCGGCAACGCGGCCGGCAGTGCGGCCAACCCCATGGACGTGGAGGACGTCCGCACCCGTGTCAACTCGGCGCTCGCCGCGTTCATGGACGGCCAGTCCGTGCTCCTCGACAAGATCTCGCCCCAGCTGGCCCCCGCCGCCGACGCGCTGCGCGACTTCCTGCTGGACGGCGGCAAGCGGCTGCGCCCGGGCTTCTGCTACTGGGGCTGGCGCGGCGCCGGCGGCCCGGCCGCAGGAGCGACCGGCGACGCGATCGCCAACGCGGCCGCCGCCCTGGAGCTGCTCCAGGCCAGCGCCCTCGTCCACGACGACCTGATGGACCGCAGCGACACCCGCCGCGGCCTGCCCTCGGTCCACCGCCGCTTCGAGGCGCTGCACCGCGACAGCGGCTGGCGCGGCGACCGCGAGCAGTACGGCGCCTCGGCCGCGGTGCTGCTCGGCGATCTGCTGCTGATCTGGTGCGACGAGCTGTTCCTGCGCTCCGGCCTGGAGCCCGCCGCCGTGCTCGCCGCCAAGCCGGTGTTCGACCTGATGCGTACCGAGGTCATGCTCGGCCAGTACCTGGACGTGCTGGAGCCGGTGGCCGGCGACTCGACGGACGAGGGCGCGCTGGAGCGGGCGCAGACCGTCCTGCACTACAAGTCCGCGAAGTACACCATCGAGCGGCCGCTCCAGGTGGGCGCGCTGCTGGCCGGCGCCGGGCCGGAGCTGGTCGAGGCGTACGGGGCGTTCGGGCTGCCGCTGGGCGAGGCCTTCCAGCTGCGCGACGACCTGCTCGGCGTCTTCGGGGACCCGGCGGTCACCGGCAAGCCGGCCGGGGACGACCTGCGCGAGGGCAAGCGCACCCTGCTGGTCGCGCACGCGATGCGGGGCCTGCCGGCCGCCGACGCCCGGCACCTGGACGAGCGGCTGGGCGCGCCGGACCTGGCGGCCCCGGAGGTCGCCGAGCTGCGCGGGCTGGTCGCCCGCAGCGGGGCGCCGGAGCTGGTGGAGCGCCGGATCGAGGAGCTGATGCGGCAGTCGCTGGCCGCGCTGGAGGCGGCGCCGCTCGCCGACGAGCGGGCCCGTACGGTGCTGCTGGCACTGGCCGAGGCCGCCACCGTCCGCAAGTACTGAACGCACTGACGGGCGGCGACGGCCCCGGGCCGGTCCTGCGGGTCCTCCCGGGATCCGGGACGCTCAGAGCGCGGCGCGCACCCGGCGGGACAGCTCGGCGGCGGCCGCCCGGGGGTCCGCCGCGGCCGTGATGGCCCGCACCACGACGACCCGGCGGGCACCGGCGGCGAGCACCTCGTCCAGGTTGCCGAGGTCGATCCCGCCGATCGCGAACCACGGCCGGTCGGTGTCCTGCTTCGCCGCGTACGAGACCAGGCCGAGGCCCGGGGCCGGGCGGCCCGGCTTGGTCGGGGTCGGCCAGACCGGGCCGGTGCAGAAGTAGTCCACGCCGGGCTCGGCGATCGCCGCGTCCACCTCGGACTCGGCGTGGCAGGAGCGGCCGATCAGCACGTCCTCGCCGAGGATCGCCCGGGCGGCCGGCACCGGCAGGTCGTCCTGGCCGAGGTGCAGCACGTCCGGCCGGGCCGCGTGGGCGACGTCGGCGCGGTCGTTGACGGCCAGCAGCTTGCCGTGCCGGCGGCAGGCGTCGGCGAAGACCTCCAGGGCCTCCAGCTCCTGCCTGGCCTCCAGGCCCTTGTCGCGCAGCTGGACGATGTCCACCCCGCCCGCCAGCGCCGCGTCCAGGAACTCGGCGAGGTCGCCCTGCTCCCGGCGGGCGTCGGTGCACAGGTACAGCCGGGCGTCGGCGAGCCCGGCGCGCGGCGTGTCCGCCGCCATCAGATCAGCATCGCCTGGGCGCGGCGCTTCACCTCGGTGCCGCGGTTCTCCCGCAGCGCCTGGATCGGGCTGCCGGGCAGCGACGGGTCCTCGGTGAAGAGCCACTCCAGGATCTCCGCGTCGTTGTACCCGCAGTCCCGCAGGACGGTCAGGGTGCCGGACAGGTGCTTGACCAGGCCCGGGCCGTCGATGAACGCGGCCGGGACCTGCAGCGACTTGTTGGGGCCGCGCCGGACGGCGATCAGGCCGCCGTTCTTGACCAGGTCACGCACCTCGGTGACCCGGACCCCCCACTGCTCCGAGATGTCGGGCAGGTACATCCAGTCGGTGACCAGGGATTCAATCTTGCTTTCGATCTCACTCACGCCACCAGACTGCCACCTCCGCGGCCCACCGCGCACCAGACCTGCCCCGCGCCTACCCCGCGACGGCCGCCTTCAGCGGTACCGCGGGGTCGGCCGCCCGGGCCGGGTCCAGCGCGGTGCCGCGCTCGATCAGCCGCCGCCCCTGGGCCAGGTCGCGCGGCCGGTCGACGGTCAGCAGCGCGCTCGGCACGCCGTCGCGCAGCCAGAGCACCGACCAGTCGGCGCCCCGCGGGTCGCCGCGCCGGACCAGCTCGTCGCCCTCGGCGTGCCGGCCGGCGTACTGGACCATCCGCCCGAACTGCTCGGACCAGAAGTACGGCACCGGGTCGTAGGCCGGCGCGTCCGCGCCCAGGACGGCGGCGGCCACCGCCTCGCCGGACCGCAGCGCGTGGTCCCAGTGCTGGACGGCCAGCCGGGCGCCGGCCCGGGCCGAGGGGTAGCTGACGCAGTCGCCGGCCGCGAAGACGCCGGGCACCGAGGTGCGCAGCCGCCCGTCCACCACGACGGCGCCGGTCGCGTCCAGCTCGACCCCGGAGCCGGCCAGCCAGCCGGTCGCGGGGCGGGCCCCGATGCCGACCACCACCTCGTCGGCGGGCAGGTGCGAGCCGTCCGCCAGCAGCACCGCGCCGGGCTCGACGGCGGCCACGCCGACCCCGCAGCGCAGCTCGACCCCGGCCTCGGCGTACCAGGCGGCCATCGCCGAGCCGAGCTCCGTCGGCAGCGCGCCGGGCAGCGGCGCCGGACCGGCCTCGACCACCGTCACCTCGCAGCCCGCCGCGCGGGCCGCGGTGGACACCTCGGCGCCGATCCAGCCCGCGCCGACCAGCACCAGCCGCAGCCCGGGGCGCAGCAGCGCGCGCAGCGCCAGGGCGTCGTCCAGGGTGTGCAGCAGGTGCGCCCGCTCGGCGCCGGGCAGGGCGCGCGGCACGGCGCCGGTGGCGATCACCAGCGAGCCGTACGGGAGGTCGCCGCCGTCGGTGTGCAGCACGCCGGGGGTGAGGCCGGTGGCGCGGCGGCCGGTGAGCAGCTCGATGCCGAGCTGCCCGTAGTCGATGTCCAGGGCGGTGGAGTCGGCCTTGCCGAGCAGCACGTCCTTGGAGAGCGGCGGCCGGTCGTACGGCGCGTGCGGCTCCTCGCCGACCAGCGTGATCCGCCCCTGCCGGCCGCCCTGCCGCAGCTTGAGGGCGCACTGTGCCCCGGCCAGCCCGGCTCCGACGACGACCACCCGATCCGTTCCGCTCAGCTCTGCCACGCCCGCCACTGTACTCAGCGCGACGCGGCGGCCTCCGGGCCGTCCGCCCCGCGTACGGGCCTTCGGCCGGGCCGACCCCCGGCGTTAAGGTGGGAGGACCACACGGGAGCCCGGCGGACCGGGCTGAGAGGCGGGCTGACACGGCCTGCGACCGTCCGAACCTGATCCGGGTCATACCGGCGAAGGGAGAAGAGCAGCCTTGTCACGCTTGCCATCAGGCACCCATGCCGACGTGCTGGTGATCGGCGGGGGCGTCATCGGCCTCGCCGTCGCCTGGCGCACCGCGCGGCGCGGGGCGCGGAACGTGATCGTGGTCGACCCCGCCCACGGCGGCGGGGCCGCCGGGGTCGCGGCCGGGATGCTCGCCCCGGTCACCGAGCTGCAGTACGGCGAGGAGCCGCTGCTGCGCCTCGGGATGGCCTCGAACGAGCGGTACGAGGCCTTCGCCGCCGAACTCTCCGAGGCGAGCGGCGGCCTGGACACCGGCTACCGCCGCTGCGGCACGATCGCCGTCGCGCTGGACTCCGACGACCGCGAGGAACTGCGCGAGCTGTACGCCTTCCACCAGCGGCTGGGCCTGGACTCGACCTGGCTGACCGGCCGGGAGGCCCGCAGGCTGGAGCCGATGCTGGCCCCCGCCGTCCGCGGCGCCCTGCACGCCGCGGACGACCACCAGGTGGACCCCCGGCGCCTGCTCACCGCCCTGGTCGCCGCCTGCGGGCGCGCGGGCGTCCTGCTGCACCGCGCCGAGGCCGTCGAGCTGCTGGTCGAGGACGGCCGCGCGACCGGCGCCCGGCTGAGCACCGACGAGACGGTGACCGCCGACCAGGTCGTGCTCGCCGCCGGCCCGCACAGCCACCGGCTGCCCGGTCTGCCCGAGGGGGTGCTGCCCGCGATCCGCCCGGTGAAGGGGCAGGTGCTGCGGCTGCACGTGCCGGAGGCCTACCGGCCGTTCCTCTCCCGCAACGTCCGCGCCGTGGTCCGCGGCCGGCACCTGTACCTGGTCCCCCGGGAGAACGGCGAACTGGTCGTCGGAGCGACCACCGAGGAGCAGGGCTACGACACCACCGTCACCGCCGGCGGGGTGTACGAACTCCTGCGGGACGCCCACGAGTTGGTCCCGGGGATCACCGAACTCCCGCTGCGCGAGACCTCGGCCGGGCTGCGCCCCGGCTCGCCGGACAACGCCCCGCTGCTGGGCCCGACCCCGCTGCCCGGGCTGGTCGCCTCCACCGGCCACTACCGCAACGGCGTGCTGCTCACCCCGGTGACCGCCGACCTGGTCTCCGAGTACCTGGTCACCGGTAAAGTCCCCGAGCTCGCAAGGCCGTTCACCCCCACCCGGTTCTCCTCCGAATCCCCCGTCGCGAAGGCCTCCGCATGACCGAGATCGCCCTGACCGAGAACGCCCCGAACGAGCACGCCCCAGACGAGAACGCCGTGCACGAGGACGCCCCGAACCCGGTCGCCCCGGCCGAGATCGCCCTGACCGTCAACGGCGAGCCCCGCCGGGTGCCCGCCACGACCACCCTCGCCGAGCTGGTGGCCTCCGTCAGCGCCGCCAACACCGGTGTCGCCGCCGCGCTCAACGAGGCCGTGGTGCCGCGCGGTTCGTGGCCCGGGACGGCACTGGGCACCGGCGACCGGATCGAGATCCTCACCGCCGTCCAGGGAGGCTGAACCATGGCCGACGATCTGCTGACCATCGCCGGGACGGCCTTCTCCTCCCGGCTGATCATGGGCACCGGCGGCGCCCCCAGCCTGGAGGTCCTGGAGCGCGCGCTGCTCGCCTCCGGCACCGAGCTGACCACCGTCGCGATGCGCCGGGTCGACGCCACCACCCAGGGCTCCGTCCTGGACGTGCTGACCCGCAACGGCATCCGGGTGCTGCCCAACACGGCCGGCTGCTTCACCGCCGGCGAGGCCGTGCTGACCGCCCGGCTGGCCCGCGAGGCGCTCGGCACCGACTGGGTCAAGCTGGAGGTGATCGCCGACGAGCGCACCCTGCTGCCCGACCCGATCGAGCTGCTGGACGCCGCCGAGACGCTGGTCGACGACGGCTTCACCGTCCTGCCGTACACCAACGACGACCCGGTGCTGGCCCGCAAGCTGGAGGACGTCGGCTGTGCGGCCATCATGCCGCTGGGCTCGCCGATCGGTTCGGGCCTGGGCATCCGCAACCCGCACAACTTCCAGCTGATCGTGGAGGGCGCGGGCGTCCCGGTGATCCTGGACGCGGGCGCCGGCACCGCCTCCGACGTGGCGCTGGCGATGGAGCTGGGCTGCGCCGCGGTGATGCTCGCCTCCGCGGTGACCAGGGCTCAGGACCCGGTGCTGATGGCCGAGGCGATGCGGCACGCCGCCGAGGCGGGCAGGCTCGCCCACCGGGCCGGCCGGATCCCGCGCCGCTTCCACGCCGAGGCCTCCTCCGCGATGGCCGGCCGGGCCGACCTGGACACCCGCGAGCACCCGGCGTTCTGAACCGTCGCGCATGTCACAAGCCGGTCCCGGAGGCGGTGTCCGCCGGGACCGGGCGGTCCCGCACCCTAGACTCTCCGAGTGGACATGGCACTGCACGACCCCCTGATCGGCGCCCTGCTCGACAACCGGTACCGGGTCGAGCAGCGGATCGCGACCGGCGGGATGTCCACCGTCTACCGGGGCACCGACACCCGGCTGGACCGGGTGGTCGCGCTCAAGGTGATGCACCCCTCGCTGGCCGGTGACGAGGGCTTCACCGCCCGCTTCATCCGCGAGGCCAAGGCGGTCGCCAGGCTCACCCACCCCAACGTGGTCAACGTCTTCGACCAGGGCGCGGACGGCGGCCACGTCTTCCTCGCCATGGAGTACGTGCCCGGCCGCACCCTGCGCGACCTGCTGCGCGACCGCGGCGCGCTGTCCGTCCGGGCCGCGTTGGACGTGCTGGAGCCGGTGCTCGCCGCGCTCGGCGCCGCCCACCGGGCCGGGCTGGTCCACCGCGACGTCAAGCCCGAGAACGTGCTGATCACCGAGGGCGGCCTGGTCAAGGTCGCCGACTTCGGCCTGGTCCGGGTGCTCGGCAGCGCCGACGGCGCGCCCACCTCGACCACCACCGCGACCGGCGGCACGGTCATGGGCACCGTCTCCTACCTGGCCCCCGAGCAGATCCTCCCGGACGCCCCCACCGACCAGCGGGTGGACGTCTACGCGTCCGGCATCCTGCTGTACGAGATGCTCACCGGCCGCCGCCCGCACACCGGCGACAACCCCGTCCAGGTCATGTACAAGCACCTGCACGAGGACGTCCCGGCCCCCTCGCTGGTCGCCCCCGCCGTCGGCCCCGAGCTGGACGCGATAGTGGCCGCCGCCTGCGCCCGGTCCGCCGGCGCCCGCCCGTACGACGCGGTCGAGCTGCTCGCCGCCCTCCAGCGGGTGCGCCGCACCCTCGCCCCGGCCGCGCTGGACGCCGAGCCGCCGGCCTCCACCCGCCCCAGCCCGCGCTACCCGACCAGCGAGCCGACCTCGGTGATCCAGCCGCTGCCGCGGCCCGCCGAGGCCCCGCCGACGGAGCGCACCAGCGTGCTGGACATGCCGCCGGAGCTGATGGACGAGCTGCTCGCCGAGCCGCGCCCGTACGACGAGCCGACCCCGGTGCACCGGCGCCGGCCCCGGCCGGGCCCGCTGCGCCGCCTCCCCCGCCGGACGCTGGTCTGGACGGCCGCGCTGGCCGCGCTGGTGCTGGCGATCGGCGGCGTCACCTACGGGATCTCCGAGGGGCTGTACGGCTCGGTGCCGGGTGTGCTCGGCAAGGACCGGGCGGAGGCGCAGCGGGTCCTGGACAAGGAGGGCCTGCACGGCAGGTTCGTCGAGGTGTTCAGCGAGTCCGTCCCGTCCGGGCAGGTGATCTCCACCGACCCCGGGGTGGGCGCGCGCACCCGCAAGAGCGACAGCGTCACCGTCACCCTCTCCAAGGGCCCCAAGCGGATCGCGGTGCCGGACCTCACCGGGAAGAGCGCCGCCGACGCCGCCGCGGCCCTGACCGGCGCCCAGCTGACCAGGGGCGGCGTGACCGAGACCTACGACGACACGGTGCCCGAGGGCTCGGTGATCAGCAGCTCGCCGGCGGCCGGGCAGCTGCTGCAGGAGAACAGCGCGGTGTCGCTGGTGGTCAGCAAGGGCATGGTGCCGGTCCCGAACGTCACCGGGATGGGCAAGGACGAGGCGCAGAAGGCGCTCCAGGCCGCGGGCTTCACCATGCAGACCAGCGGCTGGGACGTGTTCGGCGCGGTCACCTCCTCCGGCCAGAGCCCGGCGGCGGGCGAGCGGCGCCCGCAGCGCAGCGTGGTGACCGTCAAGTTCTCGCTGTTCTAGGCCCCGGGCGGGCTCAGCGCAGCGGCCCGTCGCCGGGCTCCTCCTGGTAGGAGTAGCGCTGCTCGCCCCAGGGGTCGGCGAGGTTGTGGTAGCCGCGCTCCTCCCAGAAGCCGCGCCGGTCGGCCCGCATGTACTCGACCGCGCGCACCCACTTGGGGCCCTTCCAGGCGTACAGCCGCGGCACCACCAGCCGGACCGGGAAGCCGTGTTCGGCGGTGAGCGCCTCGCCGTTGCGGTGGGTGGCGAGCAGCGTGCGCGGGTCGGCGAAGTCGGCCAGGCGCAGGTTGGCGCTGTAGCCGTACTCGGCCCAGACCATGACGTGGGTGACGCCCGGCGCCGGGGGCACCAGGTCGAGCACGGCGGCGGCCGACACGCCCGTCCACTCGTTGCCGAGCACCGAGAACTTGGTCACGCAGTGCAGGTCCCCGACGACGGTGCTGCGCGGCAGGGCGCCGAAGGCCTCGAAGTCCCAGCTGTGCTTCTCCGCCGAGGCGGTGGCGCCGAACACCTGGAGGTCCCAGGTCAGCGGCTTGAAGCGGGGCACCGGCCCGTAGTGCAGGGCGGGCCAGCCGCGCTGCGCGCGCTGTCCCGGGGGGAGCCTCGGGTCAGACGGCGGAAGCGGTTCGTGTTTCGACTGACCCATGGATCCATGGTGACAGACGGCGGACGAGCCTCGGCGCGCGCCCCTTTGCGCGGATCCGCGCCCCTGCCCGTACGGCCCAGCGGTCGGCCGCCCACCAGCACGTTTCACCATGAATCGGATATTCCGACACATGTCCTAGTGAGTGTGAACTTACTGGAATTTCCTCCCAAAGCGGTGCCAGGATGCGCAGCGCAGGACTCAGTACCGGACCCACCGCAGGACTTCACGCAGGACTCAGCGCAGGACACACGGCAGCACGAGTGCAGGAGGCATCACCATGCAGGGCGATCCCGAGGTCATCGAGTTCCTCAACGAGCAGCTCACCGCCGAGCTGACCGCGATCAACCAGTACTTCCTGCACGCCAAGATGCAGGAGAACTTCGGCTGGACGAAGCTCGCCAAGTACACCCGGCACGAGTCCTTCGACGAGATGAAGCACGCCGAGACGCTCACCGACCGGATCCTGTTCCTGGAGGGGCTGCCCAACTACCAGCGGCTGTTCCACGTCCGGATCGGCCAGACGGTCAAGGAGATGTTCGAGGCGGACCGCCAGATCGAGGTCGAGGCGATCGACCGGCTCAAGCGCGGGATCGTGGTGATGCGGGCCAAGAACGACGTCACCTCGGCGAACATCTTCGAGGACATCCTGGCCGACGAGGAGCACCACATCGACTACCTCGACACCCAGCTGGAGCTGCTGGAGAAGCTCGGCGAGGCGCTCTACCTCGCCACCGTGATCGAGCAGCCGGAGTCCTGAGGCCGCGGCCCGCTCTGGCCACCCGGCCCGGTCAGGCCGCCCGGTTCGCCCGGGTCACCCGCAGCGGGACCACCGGGGCGGCCTCCGGGGCCGGAGCGGACGGCGCCGCCGGGTCCTCCGGGTCCGCGAGGCCGAGCTTCGCGGCCAGCCGGGCGGTCGGGCAGGGGCGGGCGCCGTGCTCGCCGAGCAGCGCCTGGATGCGCCGCACGCAGGACCCGCAGTCGGTGCCGGCCCGGCAGCCCTTCGCTATCTGGCGCGGGGTGTTGGCACCGCCGTCGATCGCCTTCTTCACCTGGTCCTCGGTGACCGCATGGCACATGCACACGTACATCGCGGTCTCTCCCGGGAGTGAAGCGGAGTGGATCTTGACTAAGGTCAGCCTTAGTTCACTGAGGCTTACCTTACCCGGCGAAACGGGTACGAAAAAGCCCCTCCGGGCTCGGTGACACCGAATCCGGAGGGGCCTTCGTCACATCGGACGGGCACCGGGCCTACTGGCCGCGGTACATCTCCGCCACCAGGAACGCCAGGTCCAGCGACTGGCTGCGGTTGAGGCGCGGGTCGCAGGCCGTCTCGTAGCGCTGGTGCAGGTCGTCCACCAGGACCTCGTCGCCGCCGCCGACGCACTCGGTGACATCGTCGCCGGTCAGCTCCACGTGGATGCCGCCCGGGTGGGTGCCGAGCGCGCGGTGCACCTCGAAGAAGCCCTTGACCTCGTCCAGGACGTCGTCGAAGCGGCGGGTCTTGTGCCCGCTGGAGGCCTCGAAGGTGTTGCCGTGCATCGGGTCGCAGATCCACACCGGCCGGGCGCCGGAGGCGGTGACCTTCTCCACCAGGGTGGGCAGGTGCTCGCGGATCTTGCCCGCGCCCATCCGGGTGATGAAGGTCAGGCGGCCGGGCTCGCGCTCCGGGTCCAGCTTCTCGATCAGGGCGAGCGCGTCGTCGACCGAGGTGGTCGGGCCGAGCTTGACGCCGATCGGGTTGCGGATCTTGGAGGCGAACTCGATGTGCGCGTGGTCCAGCTGCCGGGTGCGCTCGCCGATCCACACCATGTGGCCGGAGACGTCGTACAGCTCGCCGGTGCGCGAGTCCACGCGGGTCAGCGCGGTCTCGTAGTCCAGGACCAGCGCCTCGTGCGAGGAGAAGAACTCGACCGCCTTGAACTCCTCCGGCACCACGCCGCAGGCGCTCATGAACGCCAGGGCGTTGTCGATCTCCCGGGCGAGCTGCTCGTAGCGCTGGCCGGCCGGCGAGTTGCGGACGAAGTCCTGGTTCCAGGCGTGCACCTGGCGCAGGTCCGCGTAGCCACCGGTGGTGAAGGCACGCACCAGGTTGAGCGTCGCGGCGGACGCGTTGTACATCCGCTTCAGGCGCTCGGGGTTCGGGATGCGGGACTCGGGGGTGAACTCGAAGCCGTTCACCGAGTCGCCCCGGTAGACCGGCAGGGTCACGCCGTCGCGGGTCTCGGTCGACTTGGAGCGCGGCTTGGAGTACTGGCCGGCGATGCGGCCGACCTTCACCACCGGCACCGAGGCCGCGTACGTCAGTACGGCGGCCATCTGGAGCAGCGTCTTCAGCTTGTTGCGGATGTGCTCCGCCGAAACGCCGTCGAAGGCCTCGGCACAGTCACCGCCCTGGAGGAGGAAGGCCTCCCCGCGCGCCACGGCTCCGAGCCGGGCGCGCAGCTGGTCGCACTCGCCGGCGAAGACGAGCGGCGGATAGGACGCGAGCTCGGCAAGGGTCTTGCGCAGAGCCTCTTGGTCCGGCCATTCAGGCTGCTGCGCCGCGGGCAGGGACTGCCAGGAGTGGGCAGCCCTCGATGTCTCAGTCGTAGCGGTCACACCGCCAAGGCTACGGGGTGGCAGGAGTGACTCGTGCCTATTGCCCGAGGAATGAGACACATCTCGGACAAAGACGTGATGCCCCTCACCCGCCCCGACGCATCCGCTAGTCTCGAACCATGCACGCGCCCCACAGCCACTCCTGGTGGTGGGCCTCCCCCCAGGGTGGCCCACAACTGGCGCGTTCCTAGACGAACACGACGGCCGCCCCTCGGGGCGGCCGTCGGCGTCTGAGCAGACGGCCCTCCGGGAGCGGACCTTGCACCGCCTCTCACCAGTCCACCCGGAAGGAAGCCGTTCCCGTGACCACCGCTGTCGACCTGCTCGCCCGTCTCACCGGCCCCGATGCCCCCGCGTTCGCCCTGCTGCACCGCCGCACGCCCCGGCTCAGCCCGGACACCGTCGAGGTGCTGCTGGGCACCGTCGACAGCTACGAGCACCTCGCCGACCTGCCCGTACGCAGCGGCCCACCGGCCGGCGGCGGCCCGGTGCACGACCTGCTCGCGCTCGTCCCGTACCGCCAGATCCGCGAGCGCGGCTTCGAGGCGCACGACGACGAGACCCCGCTCCAGGCCCTCTCGGTGACCGAGCAGCACGCCCTGCCGTTGGCCGAATTCACCTACGCCCTACCGAAGTTGCCGGTCTCACTTGCCGGTGGCGGGTTCGATGTGGACGACGACGCGTACGCCGCGATCGTCCGCCGGGTGATCCAGGACGAGATCGGGAACGGCGAGGGCGCCAACTTCGTCATCCGGCGCGACTTCCACGCGACGATGGAGGACTTCTCCCCCGAGCTCGCGCTGACGCTCTTCCGGCGGCTGCTGGAGCAGGAGCGCGGCGCGTACTGGACCTTCCTGGTGCACACCGGCGACCGGGTCCTGGTCGGCGCTTCCCCCGAGGTGCACGTCCGGCAGAGCGGCGGCACCGTCGTGATGAACCCGATCTCCGGCACCTACCGCTACCCGGCCGGCGGCTCCGACCTCGACTCGCTGCTCCAGTTCCTGCACGACCCCAAGGAGTTGGAGGAGCTCACCATGGTCGTGGACGAGGAGCTCAAGATGATGTGCACGGTCGGCGACCTCGGCGGCCAGGTGCTCGGGCCCCGGCTCAAGGAGATGGCCCACCTCGCCCACACCGAGTACGAGCTGCGCGGGCGCACCTCGCTGGACGTCCGCGACGTGCTCCGCGAGACGATGTTCGCGGCCACCGTCACGGGCAGCCCGGTCGAGAACGCCACCCGGGTGATCAAGCGCTACGAGCCCACCGGACGCGGCTACTACTCCGGCGCGCTCGCCCTGATCGGCCGCGCCGCCAGCGGCGGGCAGCTGCTGGACTCGCCGATCTGCATCCGCACCGCCGACATCGACCCGGCCACCGGCCGACTGGTCGTCCGGGTCGGCGCCACCCTGGTGCGCCACTCCGTCCCGGAGTCCGAGGTCGCCGAGACCCACGCCAAGGCCGCCGGGGTGCTCACCGCGATCGGCGCCCGGCCCGCGCCCACCCGGCTGCCCCACCCGACCGGGCCCCGGCTCGCCGACGACCACCGGGTGCAGGCCGCCCTGGACTCCCGCCGGGCCGACCTCGCGCCGTTCTGGCTGCGGATGCAGCAGCCGGCCGAGATCACCGAGGCCGAGCCGACCCTGGTCGTGGACGGCGAGGACACCTTCACCTCGATGCTCTCCCACCTGCTCGGCTCGCTCGGCCACCGGGTGACGGTGGCCCGCTACGACGAGCCGGGGCTGCGCGAGCGGGTCGCGGCGCACCGGGGCGCGCTGGTGCTCGGCCCCGGCCCGGGCGACCCGGCACTCGCCGACGACCCCAAGATGGTGCTGCTGCGGCCGATCGTCGCGGACGCGCTGGCCGCCGTCCGCTCCGGCGCCCGCACCTCGCCGCTGCTCGCGGTCTGCCTGAGCCACCAGCTGCTGGCCGCCGAACTCGGGCTCCCGCTGGGCCGCAAGGCCGTCCCGTACCAGGGGGCGCAGGAGCGCATCGACCTGTTCGGCGCCAAGCGCACGGTCGGCTTCTACAACACCTTCACCGCGCGCTGCTCGGAGGCCGACGCGGCGCGGCTCCTCGGCGAGGGCGTCGAGGTCTCCCGGGACGCCGCCACCGGCGACGTGCACGCGCTGCGCGGGCACGGCTTCGCGGGGCTCCAGTTCCACCCGGAGTCGGTGCTCACCCGTGACGGGGTCGGCATCGTGGCGGGCCTGCTGCGCGAGGCGACGGCCGCGCTGCGCTGAGCCGGCGGCGCGGCCCTGCTGGCCGAGCAGGGCAGCTGGGGCGTCGCCCTGGTCGG
>NZ_JBSFJC010000138.1:0-20816 GCF_053597855.1 Kitasatospora sp. NPDC001225 | reverse complement strand
GCTGCGGCGGGGGCTCGGGGGGTGTCCGGGAAGGGTGTCCGTGAAAGCCGTCCGTGGCGGACAAGCCGTCCGTGGCGGACCCGGCGGCCGTCGCGCGGCACCTGGACGCCCGGACGCAGACCGTCTACGAGGCCCTCGCGCTGCGCCCGGAGGCGACACCGGCTCCCGACCACCGCGGGGACGACGGGATCACGGCCCGGATCTACGGCGCCTGCTCCGCCCGGGGCCTCTCCCACCTCCTGGAGAGCATGAACGACACCGGCGCCGACCAGCCCCGCACGGCCGCCCTGCGCGCCCGCTTCACCCTCACCGGGGTCACCCGGCCCGAGTGGGAGGAGGCGGTCGGACGGGCCCGGCAGAGCCTGACCGCCCAGGGCTGGACGGTCGCCTCCTCCGACGAGTCCGCCCCGGTCCCCAGCCTGACGCTGACGCCGCCGGACACCGGCCCCGGCTCCCTCGCGGAGAGCGCCTCGCTGCGCTTCGACCCCGCGTACCACACCCTCGAGGTGAGCGCGGGCAGCGAGTGCGCCCGCTACCCCGACGGCACCGCGGTGGACCAGGAGGGCCGCCCGGCCGACCTGCCGACCAGGACGCCGGGCCGGTTGGCGAGGAAGAGGGTGCTGACGCTCTCCGGACGGACGGCCGGCTCGATCGCCGGCTCGATCCCCTCCGCGCACCGGATGGCGGCTTCGCCCAGGTCCACGCCGAACTTGAACGCCACCGCTTCGGAGATCAGCCCGCCGCCGGTGCGGGCGGCGCACTCGCCGAACACGAGCCCGCCGGTGTCGGGCCGGCGGAACAGCTCCATGTGGAACACCCCGCGCCGCAGGCCGAGGGCCCGCAGCGCCTCCGTCACGACCGGCCGCGCCAGGGCGAAGGCGTCCGCGTCCTCGGTCGGGTCGAAGCGTTCCAGCTGGAGCACCCGGTTGGCGTCGACGGCGGTCAGGCACGGCTCCGCGTAGGTGCCCACGCTGAGGAACCGGAGTTCGCCGTCGAAGACCACGCCGTCCGCCATCCACTCCTCGCCCGGCGTGAACTCCTCCAGGACGAAGGTGCGTTGCGGAACGCCCCGGCGCCGGTACTCGGCGCAGGTGTCGATCAGCTCGGACAGCCCCCGGACGACCGAGGTGTTCCGGGTGCCCGCCCCGGCGATGGGCTTGAGCACCGCCTTGTCGAAGTCCGCGAGGGCGGACGGATCCAGGTGGTGGATGTCCTCGATGACGTGCGAGGCGCCGACGTCCAGGCCGGCCGCCGCGACGGCCCGCTTCTGCAGCCACTTGTCCCGGAAGTTCGGGGCGATGTCCGCGGCCACGGCCGTCGGGAGGTCCAGGACCCGGGCGAGGGCCGCGACGGTGACCAGGGCCTCCTCGTCGGAGGTCTGGAGGAAGCGGAACTCCCGCTCGGCGGCGCCGGTCCGGCGCAGGGCGAGGAGGACGCTCTCGATGCTCGTCGGGTCCTCGGCGAAGATCCCCACGGCCCCGTCCGGGAGCTTCAGGTAGCCCCAGTCCGCCAGGTGCGGGCCGTGCACCACGTACGGCGTGATGCCGTTCCGGAGGCAGGCGCGCATCGCGTACGGGTCCGTGCCGACGATCAGGGCCGAGGGCTGGTCCTGGGGCAAGGCTTCTCCTTCGTTGTGGGGCTGAGGGGGCGGCGGTCCGGGGGCGGACCGGGAAGACGGGTCGGAAGGGTGGACCGGGACGGCGGGTCTAGAGGTCGGCGATCCGCCACACCCCGATCGACTTGTCGGCGAAGCGGTGCTCGACCCGCCTGCCGTCCTCCTCGGTGACGTAGACCTCGGTGCACTGCTCGTCGAGCACCCGGAAGGGCTCGGGCAGCAGGAAGGGGGCCCGTCGGAGGTTGAGCGGACGCCAGCCGCCCGCTTCGGTGGCGGCCTCGTTCCCGGCCCGCCCGGTGAAGGTGGTCGTCGCCAGGTAGGTCGAGCCGCTGCGCCGGATGTTGTCCAGCGCGCGGTGGACGTCGTCGTCTCCGAGGTGCACCAGGCAGTCGCGGGAGAACACCAGGTCGACCTCCGGCAGCGGGTCGCGGGTGAGGTCGAGGACCCGGAACTCGCGGTCGGCGCGGGCGAAGCGCGCCCGGTTGCGCTCGACCACCGCGGGGACGATGTCGGCACCGATGTAGCGGTCGACGCCCAGGTCGACCCTGGACATCCAGAAGAAGTCCCCGCACGGCGCGTCGAGCAGGCTCCGGACGCCGAGTCCGGCGAGCAGGGAGGGCAGTTCGGCACGCAGCGCGGCCGTCTGGGCCAGGTTCGACCCGAGGCCGGAGCGGGATTCGTCGTCGTCGGCCCCGCTGTCCTCGGTCAGCGTCCAGGCCCCGCTGGCGTAGATCCGGGCGAAGGTCTCCTGGAGCGGCACGCGCGGTGGCCCGTCGGCTTCCGGTGCCGCCACGGAACCGCGCGTGTCCTGCTGCCGGGTGTCGTCGGTCATTGGTCCTCCTTGGTCGTACGGACGGATGCCGGCACTGCTGCCGAAGCCTGTTGCGGACGGTCCGCCCCCGCCTCCGCCGCGGCCTGCGGCTCGGACGGCAGGGTGCGGACCCCCGGGACGGCCAGCACGACACCCGCGGTCGCGGCGACCAGGCAGGCCGCGCCCAGGAAGACGGCGCCGATGCCGACCCGGTCCGCGATCGGGGCGGCGACCGCCAGGCCGAGCGGGAGGAAGACGAACGAGCCGAAGGCGTCGTAGGACATCACCCGGGACATCGACTCCTCCGGCACGTGCTTCTGCAGTGCCGTGAGGAAGGTGACGTCGTTGAGGCTCATGCACAGGCCGGTGACGAACATCGCGCCGGCGGTGACGGCGACCGGCGCGGCGCAGGCCAGCGCGACCAGGGACGGCACGATCCCCAGGGTGAACAGCACCGCGGCCCGCAGGGGCCGGCGGGGCCGCAGCCGGATGGCCAGCAGGCTGCCCGCCACGAAGCCGACCGCCTGCGCGGTGAGGACGGCGGCCCATCCGGAGGCGCCGCCGAGGTGCGCCTCGGCCTCGACCGGTCCCAGCACGATGAAGCCGGCGCCGATGCACACGTTCACCAGCGCGAGTTGCGCCACCGCCGCCCACAGCCAGGTCCGTTCGGTGAACTCCCGCCACCCGTGCCGGAGTTGGGAGAAGATCCCTTCCTCCGTGGGCGACGGCTGGTCCGCTGTGCCGGTCAGCCGGACTCCGGCGAGGAGCACCGCGGACACCAGGAACGTCGCCGCGTCCACCACCAGTGCCCAGCCGGCGCCGAGCAGGACGACCAGCACGCCCGCGAGCGCCGCGCCGCCGATGCTGCCCGCGTTCATCGACAGCTGGACCAGCGCGTTGGCGGACTGGATCTTCTCGGCGGGCACGAGCTGCACCGTGACGCTCCGGGACGCCGGGGTGAACAGCGCGCTGGCGGCGCCGCTGACCATCGACAGGACGACCAGGCCCGCCAGGGAGTCCGTCCCGGTCAGCACCAGGACCGCGACCGCTCCCTGGGCGAGACCCGCGGTCAGGTCCGCCCCGACCATGACCCGGTGCCGCGGCAGCCGGTCGGCCAGGACACCGCCGTACAGCAGGAACGCGACCTGGGCGGCGATCCGGGCGGCGGCCACGATCCCGAGGGTCGAACCCGAGCCGTCCGGCATTCCGAGGACGGCGAAGGCGAGCGCCACCGGTGCGATGGCGTCACCCAGCAGGGAGACGGACCGGGCGGAGAACAGCAGCAGGAAGGAGCGGTCTCGGAGGATGGAGAGGTCGGCGCGCACACAAGGCCTTTCACGTTCTGGCCCGACGGGATCGAGCTGGTCGGGGAGCCGTCACACCGCGGTCCGGTCCGGGTGGTCGGGGAGCCGTCACACCGTGGTCCGGTCCGGGTGTTCGGGTGGCGGTGCCGAGAGGCGGGCGCGGGTGGCGGCGAGCCGCTCCAGCGGCACCGGGTCGGCCTTCCAGGGGCGGTGGAGATGGTCCCCGGCCGCCCGGGGCACCAGGTGGACGTGCAGGTGGAACACGTCCTGCCAGCCCGCGTCCCGGTTCGCCTGGAACAGCGTCAGGCCGTCCGGCGCCAGCACGTCCCGGATCCGCCCGGCCATCAGGTGGACGGTGGCCATCACGGCGGCGGCGTCCTCCGGGGTGATCTCCCAGAGGTCGGCGGCGTGGCGCTTGGGGATCACCAGGGTGTGCCCGTCCATGACCGCGGTGATGTCGAGGAAGGCGATGGTCCGTTCGTCCTCGTGGACGACGGCGGCGGGCAGCCGGCCCCCGACGATGGCGCAGAACACGCAGTCCGCGGACCGCGGGCCGTCGCCCCGGTCCCGCTCCGGCCCGCCGGTGGGCGCAGGGGCCGCGGTGGCCGGCCGGGGCGTCATCGCGCGACCCGGCGGGAGAGTTCGGCCAGGTCGCCGGCGGTCCGCGACAGCGGGAAGCGCCCGCTGTTGACCAGGCCGGCCGCGGCCAGGTCGTCCAGCCGCTCCGGCGAGCGGAGGAACTCCTCGATGCGGCCCCGGAGCGCCGTGAAGTCCCCGAAGTCGACCGGGAGCGCGGAGCGGCCGAGCACCTCGGTCAGGCCCGGCACGGGCTGGTAGGCGACCGGCAGGCCGCACGCCTGCGCCTCGATGGTCACCAGCCCGAACGCCTCCAGCCGGAGCGAGGGGACGATCAGGAGGTCGTGTCCGCCGAACGCGCGCCACAGGTCCTCCCGGGACAGCCAGCCGAGGCGGCGCACCCGCGACAGGTCGGAGCGTGCGGCCAGGGCCGCGAACTCCGCCGGGGGAGCGGCCACGGAGAGCTCCACCCCGGGGAGCGAGGCCACCGCCGCGATCAGGCCGGAGGTGGCCTTCTCGGCGGTGAGCCGACCCGCGTAGAGCACCCGCAGGACGCCCGCTTCGCGCTCCGCGCGGTGCCCCGCCGCCCCGGTGGGCCGGTCGGCCAGCAGCCGGTCGGGGACGCCCCAGGGGATGTGGACGATCCGGTCCGACGGGACCGGGGCGATCCGGCGCAGCCGGTCCGCCATCGCCCCGGTGGGGACGACGATCGCGTCGGCCGATGCCGCGGTCTCCCGCAGGACGGCGGCCTGGGTCGGGTGGTCCTCGGCGAACAGCAGGTCGGTGCCGTGCACCAGCGCGATGCTCGGCCGGTCGGGAAAGACCTGCTGCAGGGCGGTCGTCGCGCCGAAGGCCAGGTGCTGGAGGTGCAGCACGTCGTGGTCGGCGGCGGGGTACCTGTCCCGGACGGCGGCGCCGAGCCGGTCCACGTAGGCCCAGAACGCCGGCCCCGACACCGTCTTGCCCGGCACCGCGAGCAGGGCCGGTGAACCGGAGGTGTCGGGCGCCTGCCGGTCCTCCGGGGCGAGCATGAAGACGTCGGCGGGGATGAGCGGTTCCGGCCCGCCGTACAGGTCGCGCAGCAGCTCGACGCTGCCGCCGGGGCTGTCCGGGGGGAGGTCGATCCCGGTGAGGACGTTCACGCGAGCTCCTCGTACAGTCGCGACGTGTCGATGCCGCTGGTCCGGGTGTACTTCCGGCCCATGTTCTGGTAACTGGCCTCCGCGCCGAGGGTCTTGAGGAAGATGATCTTCCCGAAGGTCATCCCGGGGTAGATCCGCACCGGGCGCACGACGCGGATCTCGAGCGTCCACCGGATGGCGTGGCCGACGTGGCCGAGCGGTGCCGAGACGTGCACCCAGACGCCCAGCGCGCCCACCGTGCGGTCACCGTTGATCATCTGCGCGAAACGCTCGGAATGGGTGCGCTCGTGGGTGACCCCGAGGTAGAGCCTGCCCGGCAGCAGCACCATGCCGTCCGGCGGGATGGTGCGCTCCTCGAACTCCGTGGAATGCGCCGCGTCGAGTTCGGACTCGCACACCCGGATGGTGTCGCCGAGTCGCCAGTCGTAGGCGTTCGGGGAAATCCTTCGGGGGTCGAACGGCTCTATGACGATGTCACCGGAGTCGATCGACCTGGCTATTTCCGCCCGGGTGAGGATCACAGCTGCCCCAACTTGTCCCGCCAGTAGCGCGATTCCTGCGGTCCGACCGCGCCCTGGTACTTCCCGGAATAGGGCTCGATATCGCCGAGCGTGTCGAAGAACATGATCTGCCCGATCTTCATCCCGGGATACACCCGCAGCGGTCGGACCGCGGACAGCATGAGGGTCCACTGGCCGTGGAAGCCGATGTCCCCGATCGGGGCGGTGATCTCCACGAAGAGCCCGAGCCGGCCGACCGAGGAGCGCCCGAAGAGCAGGGGCACGAAGACGTCGGATCCGACCTCCTCCACGGTGTGCCCCAGGTAGAGCTGGTCGGGCTCCAGCACGAAGCCGCTGGAGTCGATCTTGGTGGCGTCGGTCCGGTTGGGCCGGTACGCGTCGATGACGCTGTCCGTGTAGGTGATCAGCGTCTCCCCGAGGCAGACGTTGTAGCTGTTCGGGTTCACCTGGTCCCGGTTGAACGGGGATATGGAAATCCTGCCGTCGCGGGCGGATTCAACGATTTCTGGTCCCGTCAGGATCACAGGAGGCTCCCACTCTTCCGGCCTGCCGGACAAAACGGCGGGCGCGCACCGACGAGGCTTTTACGGGTCGTTTTCCAGGACGTTTGCCAGCTCGTCCGAGCATGCTCCATACTCATCCCCCATGAAACACGTCATAGCCCTTGATGTGGGCGGTACCGGAATCAAGTCCGCCCTGATCGGAAGCGGCGGAGAATTACTTCACCAGGCCCGCCGGGAAACCCCTCGCGAACGCGGCACCGACACCGTCGTGGAATCGGTGCTCGAGGCGGCCGCCGAAATGCGCGCCCACGGCGAGCGCCGCTTCGGCCGGCCCGCGGCCGCGGTGGGCGTCGCCGTGCCCGGCATCGTCGACGTCGGCACGGGTACCGTCGTGTTCGCGGCCAACCTCGGTTGGCACGACCTCCCGCTCGGCGCGCTGCTGGCCGACCGCCTGGGCGGCGTGCCGGTCGCCTTCGGCCACGACGTCCGCACCGGAGGACTCGCCGAGCAGCGGATCGGCGCCGGCCGGGGTGCCGAACAGTTCCTCTTCCTGGCCATCGGCACCGGCATCGCGGGCGCGATCGCCCTCGGCGGACGGATCGAGGCGGGCGCCCACGGCGCCGGCGGCGAGATCGGCCACATCGTGGTCCGGCCCGGAGGCGCCGCCTGCCCCTGCGGCCGGCGCGGCTGTCTGGAGCAGTACGCCTCGGCCTCGGCCGTCGGACGGGCCTGGGCCGCGGCCTCGGGCCGGCCCGCCGCCGACGCGGCGGACTGCGTCCGGGCGCTGGAGGCCGGCGACAGCCGCGCCCGGACGGTCTGGGACGACGCCCTGGCCGCGCTCGCCGACGGTCTCGTCACCTGCCTCACCCTGCTCGACCCGGGCACCGTGATCATCGGAGGCGGGCTGGCCGAGGCCGGGGACACCCTGTTCGAACCGCTGCGCGCGGCGGTCGGGAAGCGGCTCGCCTTCGAGCGGATGCCGGAGATCGTGCCGGCGGCACTCGGGGAGACGGCGGGCTGCCTCGGCGCCGGCCTGCTGGCCTGGGACCTCCTCGACGGCTGACGTCCTTCGCCCCCCGCCGTCGGCCCGCCGCTCCCATGGCGGGCCGACGGCGCGGGAACGGGACGGTACGGGCCGCGCATCAGGCCCCCGCCAGCACGGCGAGCTCCGACCTCACGGACTGCTGCTCCCAGCTCTCCCGATCGCGCAGGTAGACCGGCCGGTCGGCCTCGATGGCCCGGGTCTCGGCCCCGCCGGGCGTGAGCCGCCAGCGCACCGAGCCCGTCACCGGCCGGGCGCAGAAGTCCATGAACGACTGGGTGGCCGCCCGCAGTTCGCCGAACCAGCGGCCCTCCAGCGCCTCCCGCACCCACAGCTGTTCGAGGTGCATCTTCTCGCGGATCGTCTCGGCCGAGAGCACCGCCGACTCGAGGTGCCGGTAGCTGCGCAGCAGGAGCCACGCGGCCGGCATCTCCCGGATCTCCAGCACCTTCTCGCCGCCGGCGAGGTGCTCCAGGCCGCTGTACCGCCCGAGGCCGAAGGCGCCGACCCGCCGGTTCAGCTGGTCGATCAGCGGCACCAGCGGCAGGCGGGTGCCGTCGACCGCCACCGGCGTACCCCCCTCGAACCGCACCTCGACGCCGTCCTCGGTGACCGCCGGTCGGCGCGCGCTCCACCGGAACAGCTGCTCCGGCACCGCGTGCTGCTCGGGGTCGTCCAGGAGCCCGGACTCGAACTCGCGGCACCAGAGGTTCGAGTCGCCGCTCACGACGCGCTCGCTCATCCGGGCGAGGCCGGCCTCCTTCAGCTCCTGGATCTTGACCTCCCGGCCCACCGGGTCGAGGTCGTACGGGCTGCCGTAGGCGCCGTCGAAGCCCAGCAGTTCCAGGGCGCCGTTGAGTCTGCGCATGGTGTTCTGGGAGCGGTTGGCGGTGTGCAGGACGGCCGCCGCCCCGAGTTCCGCCGCCAGTTCGGCGGCGAACCGGGCGATCAGCGGGCGGCTCAGGGTCGAACTCACCGGGTGGGTCCCCAGGTAGACCGCCTGGCTGACGATGGCCGCCCGCACGAACTCGTCGGCGAAGGCTCCACGGCCGTCCACGACGTGCAGCCGGACCCCCAGCTCGTCGGCGATCTGCTGTTTCTGTTCGCTGGTCTCGTCCTCGCCGAGGTCCACGCTCAACGCGTGGACGTTCCGGAACCCGGCGTTCTTCAGTCGCAGCAGGAGGAAGCTGCTGTCGAGCCCTCCGCTGAAGAGCGTGACGACGGGGGCTTCCGCCGGTAGGGCATCGGTCGTGAGTTGACGGAAGGAGCGGATCAAGCGGTGGTGGCTTTGCATGATGGTCCTTCGAGACGCGGTGGGGGAAGTGGTTCGGCGCGTGCGGCGGCCGTCCCGCGGGTGAGGTCCGCGGCCCGGGCGGCGGGCGGCCTCAGTCGTCCGAGTAGGTGCCGAAGGAGGAAGCGGATTCCGGCCAGTTCTCCTTCTGCCACCGGCGCAGTTCGGGGTAGCTCGCGTGCGCGGGCACGACCAGCAGCCGCTCGTCGAACCACGCGGTCAGGGAGTCGCGGCGTTCGCGGAACTCCTCCCGGGTGCGGCCGCTCAGCACGACCTGGCCGACGGCCTCGGTGGTGCTCGCGAGCGCGTCCGCCATGCGGAAGCCGTAGGGGAGTTCCAGTCGCAGGTACTCGACCCCGGGCAGGGCGCGCACCTCGGCCGGGGTCGGGTAGCCGACCAGGACGCCGGGACGGTTGTTGAGGTAGGTGGAGCCGATCGTGTCGGGCCGCACCGAGGGCTCGATCCGGGGGTCGGTCCCGGCCGCGCAGCGCAGCCCGGCGAGCGCCAGGTCGACGCCGAACTTGGCTTCGACCAGCTCGGGTTGGAGCAGTCCACCGGTCCGGGCCGCACACTCGCCGAACACCAGCCTCCCGGTGTCCGGCTGGTGGAAGAGCTCCATGTGGAAGGTGCCGCGCCGCAGGCCGAGCGCGCGCAGGGCCGGTTCCACGACCGAGCGTGCGAGGTCGTAGGCGGAGGCGTCGGCGACCGGGTCGAACACCTCGACCTGGAGCGCCCGGTTGAAGTCCACCGTACTCAGGCAGGGCTCGCCGTACGTGCTGACGCTGAGGAACCGCAGCTCTCCGTCGAAGACCACGCCGTCGGCGATCCACTCGTCGCCCGCAACGAACTCCTCCAGGACGAAGGTCCGTTGGGGCATGCCGGCGCGCCGGAGCTCGGCACACCGGGCGATCAGCCCGGCGCGGCCCTCGACGACCGAGGTGTTCCTGGTGCCGGCACCGGCGACCGGCTTGAGGACCGCCTTGTCGAAGTCCTCGACGCTCGCCGGATCCAGGTGGTGGACGTCCTCGATCAGGCGGGACCGGGTGACCTCGATGCCGGCCGCGGCGAGCGCCTCCTTCTGCAGCCACTTGTCCCGGAACCGCACGGCGGTGTCCGGGTCCACGGCGACCGGGGCGCCCAGGACCTCGCCCAGGGCCGCCACGGTGACCAGGGCGAACTCGTCCCCGGTGTGGACGCAGTCGAAGTCCCGGTCGGCGAGGCCGGCCCGGTGCAGCGCGAGCAGCACGCTCTCCACGCTGGAGGTGTCCTCGGCGAAGACGGTCTCGACCCCGTCCGGAATTCCGATGAACCCCCAGTCGCGCAGGCCGGGGCCGTACACCACGACGGGCTCGATTCCGTTGCGGAGCGCGGCCCGGATCAGGTACGGGTCCGCTCCGACGATCAGGGCCGAGGATCGGTTCTCAGACACGGGTCTCCTTTGGAACGGGGCGGGTCCAGCCCACGATGTTCGTGCATCGATTCAGTGGCAATGCCCCACCTGATGCCGCCGCTTCGGCGAATTCGCCGGGGCCTCGGGCGCGAATGACCGGGGGAATGCCTGCGGGGATGCGCGGAATGCGTCCCGTTCCACCTATCCGTCACGCTCCGACGGATACGCGAACCCCCCGGTCGGCTCCGGAACCATGGCGTCGTGGTTCTTGATCCATAGTCCATGACAAGCAGTTGATGTGCAATGGCACATTGCATCTCGCGGTGCCGGCGTCCCTATTTGACCCGTTTTGGCCGTCTATTTTCACATCGGATCACAAGTGGAGTCGGATCCTCCAGCGCGCTCGACAGGGCTTCCCCGGAGGGCATGTGACGGACCATCGGACAACCGGGCGTGTCTCCGGCGATCTGGGCAAGCGGGGCCGGATCGGACATAGCGCATGATTGCCGGTATTCCCCGGAAGAGGGTGGCGGGACCTCTTCCGATTGCTTAGGCTCCTGGAGGTTCCGGCACTTGCCCGGTGCGGCGGAAAACGGGTTCCGACGGAATTCCCGGACGCGCCGCGGTCGGCCCTTTCCGCCTCCCGGCCCGGCCGGAGTGAGGACACCTGACAATTCCGTCCCGGCCGACCCGGACCTTCACGGGAACCCGCGCGACCCGTCGGCCGCCGGGATTCCCGCCCACCCGCGCGGCGTCGGCGTCGGTCCCATCAACACGCATTACGCGGCGCCGTGTCCATCGACCCGGTCAGCGCACGAGAGGACGGAGTCAGCCAGTGATCCAGCGGAACAACGGACCGACCGGGGACGAGCCGGGGGCCACCGTGCACGCCCTGTTCGAACACCATGCGGAGCTCGCCCCGGACCGGACGGCCGTGGTCGCGGACGACGGGCAGCTGAGCTACCGCGAGCTGAACGCCCGCGCGAACCGGCTGGCCTGGCGGCTGCGCGAGGCGGGCGTCGGGCCCGACACGCTCGTGGGCATCTGCGTCGAACGCTCCGCGGCGATGATCGTCGGGCTGCTGGGCATCCTGAAGGCGGGCGGTGCGTACGTCCCGCTCGACGCCGGATACCCCGCCGAGCGGCTGGAGTTCATGCTCCGGGACACCGCCGCCCCGGTGCTGGTGACCCAGCGCCGGCTCGCCGACCGGCTCCCCACGGGCCGGGCGACCGTCGTCCTGCTCGACGAGGACCCGGCCCACCACCCCTCCGGGAACCCGCCCGTCGTCGGCCGGCCGGAGCTCGCCAACGTCATCTACACCTCCGGATCCACCGGAACACCCAAGGGCGTCCTGGTTCCGCACCGGAGCGTCGTGCACCTGGTGACCGATCAGGACTACGTGTCCATCGCGCCGGACGACCGGGTCGCCGCCCTCGCCACACTGTCCTTCGACGCCTCCACCTTCGAGATCTGGGGGCCCCTGCTCAACGGCGCGACCTGCGTCGTCTACAGCTTCGGCGGCACCGACCTGACCGCCCTCTGCCGCCGGGTCCACCGGGACGCCGTCTCCGTCCTGCACCTGACCAGCCCCGTCTTCCGGCTGTTGGAGCCGGCGCACCTCGCCGACCTCTCCGGGGTGCACACCCTCCTGTTCGGCGGGGACTCCATCCGGGCCGAGGTGGCGGACCTCGCGCGGCAGGCCTTCGCGGGGCGGCTGATCCACCTGTACGGGCCGACCGAGACGACGGGCTTCGCGACCTACCAGGACGTCCGGACCATGGCACCGGACGCCACGATGATCCCGATCGGCACCCCGCTCGACCGGGTCCGGGTCCGGGTGCTCGGGCCGGACGGAGCGGACGTCCCGGACGGGGAGAGCGGAGAGCTCCACATCGGCGGAGCCGGCATGACCCGCGGCTACCTCGGCCGCGCCGAACTCACCGCCGAACGCTTCGTCCCGGACCCCGACGACCGCGCCGGCTCCCCGCTCTACCGCACCGGTGACCTCGTCCGGCGCGGCCCGGACGGGGCGCTGCGCTTCCTGGGCCGGATCGACCGCCAGATCAAGGTGCGCGGCTACCGGATCGAACCGGGCGAGATCGAGGCCGCGCTCACCCGGCACCCCGGGGTGCACGACGCGGTCGTGGTGGCCCGGGACGACGGCGCGGGGGACAAGCGCCTCGACGCCTACGTCGTCCCGTCCTCGGGACCTGCCTCGGGACCGGCCTCCGGACCTGTCGGCACCGCCGACGGCGCGGGACGCGACCGGGAACTGGTGGCCGACCTGCGCCGGCGGCTCTCGACGGAGCTGCCGCGGTACCAGCGCCCGGCCTCGATCACCGTGATACCGGCGATCCCGCTCACGACGAACCTCAAGGTGGACGCGGCGAAGCTGCCCGCCCCCGCCGAGGAGCGCGATGCCGCCCAGGGCTCCCCGACCGCCCCCCGCGACGAGCTGGAGTCGGCGCTCGCCGCGCTCTGGCGCGAGATGCTCGGACTCACCGAGGTCGGGATCGACGACGACTTCTTCACGCTCGGCGGAGACTCCGTCTCGGCGGTGCAGCTGGCCACCGCCGCGACCCGGCTGTCCGGCGTCCCGGTCACGGTGCGTGACGTCATCGGCTCTCCGACCATCCGCGGACTGTCCGCCGTGGCCGACGGATCCGCCGCCGTGCGGGCCGACGGTGCGGCCGGCGCTCCGGCCGGTTCGCCGCGGCCGACTCCCGCCGGAGGCCCCGCATGAGCGGCCGGGCCCCCGCCGACGCGCCTCTGACCAGGGCGCAGAAGTTCCAGTGGTTCCTGGAGAAGGGGCTGGCCGAAGGACTCCGGCCGATCCCGGCGGGGACCGACGAGGCCGCCGCCCAGCGCCTGGTGCACGCGCTGGAGGACCGGTTCGAGATCCTCCGCACCTCCCTCGCCGTCGTCGACGGAGAACTGCGGCAGCTGGTCCACCCGTCGGGCTCCCCGGTGCGGGTCGTCGACGTCGCACCGGACGGCACCGCCGAGCGGAGCCTGGCCGACCTGGTACGGGTGTTCACCGCGCACACCCACGGCAGGGTCGGCCGGTTCCTCGTGCAGTTCCACCTGCTCCGGTCCGGGGACCGGCGCTGGTTGGCGGTGGTCGCCGACAACGTGGCCGTGGACGCCGGGTTCCACGGCGTGGTGGACCAGCAGCTCACCGACCTGCTGCACGGACGGACGGACAGCCCGGACACCGGTGTCCCGCACCGGCGCCCCGGGATCCAGCCGGCCGAGCAGGCCCGGCGCGAGGCCGACCCCGGCGAGGACACCGAACGCACCAGGGCGCTCGACTACCTGCGGCGGCACTTCTCCCACGCACCGGCACGGATGCACCCGCACCACCCTCCGGGCGAAGGGACGGCGGGCCGCTACTACCGGAGCACGCTCACCCTGCCCGGCGCGGACGGCCTCTTCGCCCGCGGCATGGCCCACACCGGGCTGCTGCCCTCGGCCGTCGTCCTCGCCGCCTTCGCCCAACTGCTCTGCCTGCGTGCCGACACCGACGCGTGCACCGTCAACGTGTCGCTCGACAACCGGCACAACGCCGACCTCCGCCGGGTGCTGTGCGCCACCGCGCAGCGCACCCCGGTGGCCCTCCGCCGGCAGGGCCGGAGCCTGCTGGAAGCGGCCGCCGAGGTCCAGCGGACCCTGGCCGAGGGGCACCCCGCCTACGGCCGGTACGACCCCTTCGACCTGATCCGCGAACGGGTCGAGGCCCAACACCGCCGAGGCGTCTGCCTCTCCACCGACCTCGCCTTCAACTTCATTCCGCCGCCGCAGGGTTGGCGGGAGCTGATCGAGGCCGAGCCCGGCCCCACGGACGAGCCCGGCGCCGCGGATCGGCCTGGTTCCACGGACGGGCCCGGCACGACGGACCGGCCCGGCTCCCGGATCAGCTGGGCGACCACCACGGAGACCTCCTACGAGTACGGAGCCAGCCTGTCGGTCCGCTGGGCCGACCCGCACACCGTCCGACTGTCCGTCCACGGCGACTCCAGGGTCCTGGAACCCGAGCAGTGCGCGGCACTGCTGCGCGGCGTCGAGCTGGTCCTGACCAGGGCCGCGACGGGCCGGGACTGCTCGCCGGACGAGGTCGCGTCCGCCGTGGGACTGCTCCGGCTTCCCCGCGGCCCCCGCGAACGGCACTCCGGCGGGCGGTGGATCGACCTCCGCGCGATCGAGGACCTCCTGCTCGCCCTGCCCGGGGTCACGGCGGCCGGGGCGTCGCTCGAACCCGGCGGCGCGTCCGGCACCCCCCGGCTGACCGCCCGGGTCACCGCGGCCGACGGCAGCGCGCTCACCCCGTTCGACCTGCGGGAGGAACTGCTCCGAGCCGTGCACACGGGCGCGATCCCGGCGGTCCCCGACTGGTTCGAGATCGACGGCGGCGACGCCTCGGACGGGCGGTCGCTCCCCGGCCGCCCGGCGGCCACGGCCGAGGAGACCGCGCTGCTCACCGCCCTGAGCGGGGCCGGGACCGAGCCCGGCCGGGCCCCCGACCTCGACCTCTGCTACCTGCGGGCGGGCGGACGGCCGGAGCACTACCCGCGCTTCGCGGAGCTGCTCCGCCGGCTCGGCTACCACCCGCCCGGTTTCGCCCAGGTCAGCGGCATGGCCACCCTGCGCAGCCTGGCCCGGGAACTCCGTCCGTCCGGCCGGGCCGGAGGCCGGCCCGCGGCGCCGGCCGGCTGACCGGGCCTCCGACGGCGCGACCTCGCCAACCGATCCGTGACCCACCGACCCTCGGAGCACCCATGACCAACGCAATGCCGGAGCCGGTCCTGTCCCAGGAGGAGGTCGATCGCTTCTGGCGGGACGGATACCTGCTGATCCGCGGCGTCCTGACGAGGCAGCAGGCCAGGCACCACGCCGGCCTGATCCTCGACCTGCTCCCGCGAGACCTGCGCGTCCCCGACCACTGGGAGGCGTACGACGGCCGGTTCAAACCCTTCAACACCCCGGGGAACCAGACCTTCGACGGACCGGAGTTCATCCCGCTCTTCCAGAACGAGCGGCTCTACCGGGTGGCGGCCCAGCTCCTGGGACACCCCCGACTGCTCGTCCGGGACGGCTCGGTGGCCATCACCATGCGCAACGACACGGCGCACCCCAGCGAGCTGAGCCAGGACCTGCACATCGACCCGGCGGTACCCGAGGACGCGGACGAGTTCCTGCTCACCCCCGAGGAGGTCGAGATCGGGGGCTGCTACTACTTCACGGACGTGGCCCCGGGCGGCGGCGGCATCCACGTCGTGCCCGGCGGCCACCGGATCGTCGAGGCCGAGTCCCGCGCCGTCCGCCGCGGGCGGCAGCTGCACGACAAGTGGCGCAACATCCCGGACCTCGAGAGCGTCGAAGTGACCGGGCAGGCAGGCGACTTCGTGCTGACCCACCATCTGATGCCGCACGCCGCCTCGCACAACCGGCGCCCCGAGGTCCGGGTCGCCCAGTTCGTCCGCTACGCGCGGGACGACCAGCCCTGGGACGCCGGCGAACGCCCCGGTGACCGCCCGGCCGGTCACTCCTACAACGACCTGCAGACCGCGGCGATGACCCCGCTGGGCCGCCGGCTGCTCGGCGTCGACCCCTGGTAGCGGGCCCTGGCGGTGGCCGGTCCAGCACCAGTGGACCGGTCACCGGCAGCGGCAGCGACACCGGCACTGGCGGCGACACCGGCACCGGCACCGGCACTGCCACAGGCACGCCCGGCAGACCACCCCTCAAGGAGGCCACCACCATGACGACACACCCGGACGGCATACCGCTCGACCTGTCCGTCGACCACGTAGAGCTGTACGTGGAGGACCTCGACGCCAGCGCACGCCACTACGCCCGGGCCTACGGGTTCACCGTGTACGCCACGGCCGACCGGCCGGGCGAGGCGAGGTCCGTCGCCATCGGCCGGGAGCACATCCGGCTGGTCCTCACCCAGGCCCTGGCGGAGGACCACCCCGCCGCCGACTACATCAGGCGGCACGGGGACGGCGTCGCCGACATCGCCCTGGCCGTACCCGACGTGGTCGCCGCCTTCGCCGCGGCCGTCCGGCGCGGCGCCCGGCCACTGGCCGAACCCGAGGAGAAGGACGGCGTGGTCACCGCGGCCGTCGCCGGCTTCGGCGACCTCCGGCACACCCTGGTCCAGCGCCGCGCGGGAACCGACCACCGGCCGCTGCCCGGTTTCACCCCGGCACCGCGGAGCGAGCCGGAAGCGGACACCGGCCTGCTGGCGGTCGACCACTTCGCGGTGTGCGTCGAGGCGGGCCTGCTCCGGTCCACCGTCGCGTTCTACGAGCAGGTCCTCGGCCTGCGCAACACCTTCACCGAGAGGATCGTCGTCGGCGCCCAGGCCATGGACTCCGAGGTGGTGCAGTCGGCGTCCGGCGGCCTCACGCTCACCATCATCGAGCCCGACACCAGCCGCGAGCCCGGCCAGATCGACCACTTCATCAAGAACCACGGCGGCTCCGGCGTCCAGCACATCGCCTTCCGCACCGACGACGCCGTGCGGACCGTCCGGACGATGGCCGAGCAGGGGGTGGCGTTCCTGTCGACGCCGGGCCCCTACTACCGGATGCTCGCCGAGCGGCTGCGGCTGACCCGGCACTCCGTGCCCGCGCTCGCCGCCCTGGGCATCCTCGTCGACGAGGACCACGAGGGCCAGCTCTTCCAGGTCTTCACCCGGACACTGCACCCTCGGCGGACCCTGTTCTTCGAGGTCATCGAGCGGGTCGGGGCCACGACCTTCGGCAGCGGCAACATCAAGGCACTGTACGAAGCGGTGGAAGCGGAACGGCACGAGTGACCGCCACCGCCTCCCGAGGGCCCGGGCCGGCCCGCCGCCCCGGCCCGGACCCTCGGGGGCCGGCGGTCAGCCGGAGACCACCAGCCGGGCCAGCACCGGCAGGTGGTCCGAGGCCACCGGCTCCTCGGTGACCAGGCCGACCCGCACCGGCGTCACCCCCCGGCCCGCGAAGACGTAGTCGATGCAGTCCCGCGGAGCATCGGCCGGGAACGTCGCCACCGGACCACCGTCGAGAACCGTCCAGGAATCGGTGAAAGCAGCCCGAAGCCTGGTTATCTCCGATGTTCCCGGGGCGGCGTTGAAATCGCCGAGCAAAATGGCCGGACCGGTTTCCCCGATCAGCTCCACGACTTCTTCCGCCTGGCGGATCCGGTCGATTTCCGAGAACAGCTCCAGATGCGTGACGAAGACCTGCAGCGGAATTCCGCCGAGGTCGATCTCGACGTGCAGCAGGCCGCGCTGCTCCTCCCCGGGGGACCGGAAGAGGTGGGTGTTCCGCGCACGGGTGATCGGGTGCCGGGACAGCACCGCCGTACCGTACTGGCACCGCGGAGCCGCCGGCGCCGCCGGGTCCAGGTCGATGTTCGCCCCGTACGCCAGGTGGTAGCCGAGCGACCGCGCCAGCTCCGCCACCTGGTCGTTCCACTGGCTGCGCCCGTCGAAGTGCCGGTCCACCTCCTGGAGCCCGACGACCTCCGCACCGCTGCGCCGGATCACCCGGGCGATCCGTTCCAGGTCGAGGACGCCGTCCGTTCCCTCCCCGTGGTGGATGTTGAACGACAGGACGTCGACGGTAGCTTCGGCGGAATCCAACCGGCTGTCCATGCGCACTCCTTTTCCACGGCGGACCGTTCCGCCGCTGCGTTGCCTGATCGGCCGGAGCCCATTGAATACGATCGCCGGCCGGTCCGGCAGGAATTCCCCTCCTGGCGAACGGGCGCCAACATTGTCGGAATTCCCGCCGCCCCGCCGAAAAACACCCCGGGACGGCAGACGCGGAAAAGCGGTCCGCCGGCCGACGTGGAGGTACGAACCCGCGGGCGCGGGGAGGACGACCTGGCGGCCGTTGCCGTTCTGCTCGGCGTCGGCTGACCCCCTGTCGGCGTACAGGAAAACTGCGCAGGCCGGTGCAGACCAACGTGCGCGCGGCGGATGGTGGGTTCAGCCTTCCCTTCGTGTGATGTCGAGGGCTCCGTCGTGTAGGGCGAAGCGGCGGGCCGCCTTGTCGTCAGCCGTGACGGAGGGCCGGCCGGCGCCTTGGAACGCCGCCGTCCGCAACTGGAAGCGGGCGGGGCCGGCGCCGCACATCGCGCGCAGCCGCCACGGGTCGTTCTCGGCGTTCTGCGGGTGCGGCGGCACGGCCAGGTGCACGAGGGCAGAGGCGTCGTGGTCTGCGCCGTAGCGTGTGTGTGCCGAGGTGTAGGAGGCCATCCGGAGTTCGACCTCTACCGGGCCGGGTACCGTCGCGAGGTTCGGAGTGGGCTGCTGCGATGTGCCGGTGATCGGGTGTGGTTGGTCCTGGTCGCGGAGGACGACGAGGAGATCCGGTCGGTGGACGGTCTCCGCCAGCTCGCTGGCGAACCACTTCGCGAGGGCTGGGCCGCCGCGTCCGACCCAGGTCTCGACCAGGTGGCGGAAGGCGGCTTCCCGCCGGTGGGGCAGGCGGTGAGCACTCGCGGCGAGGATTGCCTCGCCGGCTCCGGTGAAGGCTCGGTGGAAGTCGCGTACGGGGACCCGGTCCGCATGCCGGGGACTACGCACCATGCGGACGTGCAGCATGGCGCGGTGCAGAACGGTCGCTGCGGCCATGGCGTTGGCGCCCAGGTCACCCTGGCCATCACCTGCGAGGAGCCCGTCCAACGAGTGCCCGGCGGCCGCAGCCGGCTCGATCATCCAGGTGCGCCGATCCTCACCGAGGCCGGCCATCCATCCATCCCAACGCTGCCAGAGACCGACGCTCGCGCCCGCCTCGCGTGCCGGCCGTCGCCGAGGTCGCGGAGGCAGCGGTCACGTTGAACCCTCCCGGCGGTACCGGGCCAGCCATTCCAAGCTCACGTCGTTTCCCTGCCGGCGCGTGAGCGGCTCCACCGGCCGGCCGCCTCGCGCGACTCCCAGGCTGTCCAGGAGCCGGTCCACCACACCCTCCGGGTCCGCCAGCGCGTCCTCGTACGTCACCGTGATCGGCGTGATCCCGCTGTCGGAGAACCGGCGCGCCCACTCCTCGTTCTGCTCCCGGATCATGTGCTCCCAGTGCGCGATCCGGTCGCGACGGTAGGGAACGTCAGCACCCACGCCACGAACGTCGTCGGCATACCAGACGTCGGTCTCCAGCGCCCGGTACAGAGACACCGCTTGTGCCGCCGTGTCCAGCCGCCGGTTCCACACATATACCGGGCGGTCGAAGGCGCGCTCGATCACCTCGCGCCAGCTCGCTCCACTCGCGGACTGGTATCGCCGCAGCCCGGCGACGACCTCGTCCAGGTACGACCCCATGACGATCAGGCCCAACACGCCGTTGGCTGAAGTCCCGATCCGCATCAGCTTTCGTAGCTGGTCCGGCTGCGTCCGGTGCGCCGGACCGATCGGGATGTCCTCACCGTCCAGTTCGGTAACGTGGTTGTACAGGTACTCCTGCGGGTTGCCCGACAAGCCCGTGCTCTCCAGCAGACCGGCCAGCAGATGAGTCCCTGACCTCGGTGTGCTGCAGATGAGCAGGCATCTGCCCGCCGCCGGCGCCACGTCGCTCGTTCGCGCCACAGGTCGCACCCCCTCTTTGAGCGCCTTGACCGTCGCTCGACCCCCCCTTAGCGTAGTGGTTCCTGGGTCGCACACGTGGGGGGTCGGGGGATGCGCATAGCGATCGCGTTCGACGGTCAGTACGCATCGGCGGCACGCAACATGCTGTCGTCGCTGGCCCGTTGCCTCCCGCCGAAGAGCGGTGTGCGCATCTCGGCACTGATGACAGATGACTCGCCGAGTGCCGACGTCGTCGAGCACGCGATGTCCCGCGGGCTCGATCTGGAGGTCGTCCGTCTGCGCCGCGACCTGTCCGACCTGCCACTGCTGCGCTACCTGACCGGCGCGACGTACGCGCGCCTGTTCCTGCCAGAGCTGGTGCCGGACGACGTGGCGCTGTACATGGACGTGGACGTCGTGCTGATGCGAGACGTGACAGAGCTGTTCGCGACGGACCTCGGTGACAGACCCCTCGCGGCCGTGCGGGACATGTGGCGTCCCAACCTGCACGAGGCGTTGGCAGGCGGAAGCAACGGACGATTCGCGCCCGACGCGCCCTACTTCAATGCGGGGGTGATGCTGTGCAACCTCCGCCAGTGGCGTCGGGAGAGCTTGACCGAGCGGGCCCTCGACTGGCTCGCCAGCCAGGATCAGGTCCCGGTCTGTCTGGAGCAAGATGCGCTCAACGCGCTCACGCACGGTCGATGGATCGAGCTGGATCCGCGCTGGAACGTGTTCCCGATGACTGACTTCCGCGACATCCCGCCCGAGGCTTGGCCGCCGCGACTGGGTACGGAGTACCACGCGTACCGGGATCAGGAGCGACGCGCCTTCGTGCTCCACTTCATCGGCTCCCGCAAGCCATGGCGTCACCCGTACCCGGACACCGAGAACCTCAGGCGATATCGTCACTTCACCACGCCCACCGTCGAGGACTTGACGCCGAACCCTGTCACCTCGCCGTCTCGGCCGACCTCCCCGACCGTCGAGGACTTGACGCCGAACCCTGTCACCTCGCCGTCTCGGCCGACCTCCCCGACCGTCGAGGACCTGACGCCGAAC